>CALDQK010001104.1 GCA_937911525.1 uncultured bacterium | reverse complement strand
CCAGGTCGCGCGCGTTGCGCGCGTCCGAGGCCGCGTCGTCCAGCTCGCCCTGGGCCAGGCGGGCGGCGGAGCGGGCGACCAGCGCATCGACGTCTCGCTTGCTGTGCAGGAGCACCGCGCTCAGGTCCCGCTCGGCGGCCGCGAAGCGTCCGCGGAGCATCAGCAGGCGCGCGCGCTCCAGGCGGACCTCGCGCTTGCTCGCGTCGAGGTCGACCAGGCGGTCGCAGATCGCCTGGGCGTCCTCGAGGCGCCCGTGCTCGATCAGCACTCGCGCCAGCTCGAGCCGGAGCTCCGACTCGCGCGGGTCCTGCTCGAGCAGGGTCTGGATCGCCTGGCGCGCCTCGTCGAGGGACTCCTTCCCGCCGCGAGCCAGGGCGAGCACCGCGCGAGCCCGCAGGGTCGCGAGCTCGAGCTGCAGGGCCGGACCGGAGGCGTCGCTGAAGCCGTCGCGCGCGCCCTCGCCCTCGGGCCCCTCCGCCTCGCGCAGGGGCGCCAAGGCCTCCAGCGCGTGCAGACCCTCGCGCGCCAGCTTGGCGACCACGCTGGGGTCGCTCGCGAGCTTGGCCTTGTCGCGCGCGGCGCTCGCCGCGCTCAGGGCGTCCTCGACCTTCTGGCGCGCGTCGGTTCGCGCCTGCGCCGCCCGCAGGCGCCGCACGCCGAGCGCGAGCGCCAACGCCAGGACCAGGAGGGTCACCGCGACCAGGGCCCCCAGCGCGAGGCCGCGGCCCGGACCGAGGACCTTGCGGCGCAGGGCTTCGCGCCAGTCGTAGGGCTGCGCTCGGGGGGCCTCGCCGCGAATGTAGCGCTCGAGGTCGTCGGCGAAGAGGTCGGCGTGGTGGTAGCGCTGGTCGCGGTCCTTGGCCAGGGCGCGCATCGCGATGGCGTGGATCCGCTTGTCGATCCCCAGCTCCTCGTCGAGCTCGAGCACGATCTCCTCGCGGTCGATCTTGCGGAAGAGCGAGAGGGGTGAGTCGGCGTCGAAGGGGATGTCGCCGGTCAGGATCTCGTAGAGGATCACCCCCAGGGCGTAGATGTCGCAGCGACCGTCGACGTCTCGCTCGCCGCGGACCTGCTCGGGGGCCATGTAGTAGGGCGTGCCGACCGCCTGGCCGACTTGGGTCAGGCGGGTCCCGCGGTAGAGGTCGCGAGCCAGGCCGAAGTCGGTGACCTTGGCGTTGCCGGTCTTGCGCTCGATCAGGATGTTGCCGGGCTTGAGGTCGCGATGAATGATCCCGCGCTCGTGGGCGTGGTGCATCGCGCGCGCCGTCTGGGCGATCCCGCGCAGGGCCAGGTCGCGCGGGATCCCGTCGCCCTCGAGCATGTCGTCGAGGCTCTCGCCCTCGACGAGGTCCATCGTGAAGTAGGGCATCCCCTCGACTCGACCCGCGTCGTGAATCCGCACGATGTTGGGGTGGTCGAGCGAGCCGCAGAGCTCGGCCTCGCGCTCGAAGCGGGCCAGGCGCACCTCGTCGTCGTCGGCCTCGATCATGACCTTGAGCGCGAGGACGTTGCCGTTGTGGGTGTCGCGGGAGCGGTAGACGATCCCCATGCCGCCCCGGGCGACCTCCTCCAGCAGCTCGTAGCGACCGAAGCGCTGGGTCTGCTCGCGGGGCCGCCGGATCGGCTCCCCTGAGGTGCTGTGGACGATCTCCTCGAAGGAGCTGGCGTCGAGCTCGCCCGACTCGTAGCTGCGGAAGGCGTCCTCGAGCTGGCGCAGGGGCGCCGTCGCGTCGGCGTCGACGTCCGAGCGCTCGGTGCGGGCCTGGTCGGCCATGTAGAGGTAGTCGGAGACCGAGAGGATCCGCTTGCGCAGGAGCATCTGGGCGAAGGCCGAGCCCGAGCCCGCGCTCTCTTCGACGTGACCCGCCCGCGCCTCCTGGATCAGGCGCGGCAGCTCCTGGGCCCGGATGAGGCCCATGCGCACCGCGATCTGACCGAGGTGGAGGTCCGACTCCATGCTCCGAGCCATGGCGAGGATTCTACAGGCAGCCAGGGACCGCGGATCGGTCGCTGGGGCAGTCTCCCTGGACTAGCGAGGCTGGGTCTTGGCGAGCTCCTCAGGGGACTTGACCAGCTTTCGCGGCTCGACCAGGCCCTCGAGCCGCGGAGCGTTGGCGCGCCGCCAGTCGCTCAGCACGCCCAGGACCTCGTCGGGGTCGCCCGCGCCGAGCTTGTTGGCCTTGGCCCAGCGTGTCTCGCGCAGGAGGGTCCACACCGCGAAGCGAGGCACGGCGGCGGCGTCGTAGTCGTGGCGCGGGGCGGTGCGGGCCAGCTCACGCAGCAGGAGCGGCACGAGCACCGCCTCGTCGCGCTGGCGCAGGGAGGCCACGCTGGGGTGGTCCAGGTAGGGCAGGATCGAGCTGACGTGCCGGATCTTGTTCGTGTGCTGGCTCCAGGCCCGCAGCTCGCGCTCGGCGTCCTGCGCGGCTCGGCTGACCCGGAAGAACTCGACCTTCAGCGGCGCCTTGCCTGCGCGCGGCAGCTCGAGCCGCAGGCCGTCCGCGCTGAGGGCCTCGGCCGCGAACACCAGCACCAGTCGGCCGCTGCGCGCGCAGGGGGTCAGGGGCGAGCCCTTGGGGAGGGGCTCCTGCTCGAGCTTCAGGGCTTCCTTGCCCGATTGGAGCAGGGTCAGGCGAGCGCCCTTGGTGCTCCGCCCGTCGCGGAGCTCGTCGCTGGTCAGCGTCACGACGAGCGCGCGCTTGGGGTAGCGAAGCATGGCCGCCGCGCGGCCCGTGTATTCGACCAGCGAGACGCCCTCCTCGCCCGCGCGCGCCGGCGCAGGACCCCACAGGAAGGCCCGCAGGCCGGGCTCGCTCGTGCGCAGGACCCAGCGGGGGGGGCGCTCGTCGTCGGCGTGAACGACCCCGGCCAGCGCGATCAGGACGAGGGACAGATAGGCAGCGCGCATGAGGACTCCTTCTCCCGGGCGCGCGCACCCTAGCCCACTCGCCCCGCTGCCCAGCGCAACCAGATTGCAATCCCCCCACACGCGAACGCGGCGCTGGGGTCACCAGCGCCGCGTCGGAGTCGTTCAGCTCGCGAGAGCTCAGTCGTCCCCGTGCTCCTCGAGGGCCGCGTCGATATCGGACACGTCGACCTCGGCGTCCTTGAGGTCGTCGCCGCCGTCGTCGCTGCCTGCGACCGCAGCCTCGAGGCTGCCCTGGTCGAAGCCCTTGTCCGCGCTCTCGAGCAGGACCGAGCCCTTGGCGAGCAGGCGCTCGACCTCCTTGCGCTCGCCCTCGTCGAGGAACTCCGAGACCTCGAGCTGCCGCTTGACCTTGCGGGTCGCGAACTCGATCTCGAGGACCTGCTGCTCGTACTTCTCCTTCTCGTGGTTCAGCCGCTTGATGTACTTGGAGATCTCCTTGAACTCCTCGAGCAGCTTCTTGGCCTTGAAGCGATCGGACTTGCTCAGCTGGCTCTTGTTCTTGAGCGCGAGCAGCTCGCGCTTGCTCTCCGCGCGCTGCTTGCGCAGCTTGTTCAAGACCGGGTCCAGCTTGGACCGAATGATGTGCTTGAACTTGTTGGCGGTGTCCTCGAGCTTGCGGACCTCGGCGTTCTTGGCCTGCTTCTCAGCGCTCTCGGGTGAGGGCTCGTCCGGCTGATCGGGCGGCAAGGCGTCCGGGTCGCTGCCCTTGAGCTGCGTGTCCTCCATGCCGAGGACACCCAGGAACATGAAGCCCATACAGCAGAAGCCGCCGCCGACGAGCATCACGACGAAGAGCGCGAGCAGCTTGCTCTTCCCGCCCGAGCGCGGCGTCCCGTAGGGCGTATCCCAGTGGGGAGTCTTAGCCACGAACCCTCCCTAAGGTCGTACGAGGGGCCATTCCCACATAGTCGGCCCGACGGGGCACAGGTTAGCACCCGCTCCCGAGTTGGTGCGGTTCCAACTGCTCCACAAGAGTGGAAGGAGCGCTGGGGCCCCCTCGCCCGCCCGCCGATCCTCTGCGTATCCTGTGTTCGTGCTCCGCTGCTCCGCCCTGATCCTGCTCACGCTCGCCCTCGCAGGGCCCCTCGCGTTCGCGGGGCCGGGGGAGGACGAGCTCTCCAGCTACCTCGAGGCCGTCGAGCGAGTCCCTCAGCGCGACGACCCGGCCCTGCTCGAGTGGCGACGGCGCGAATCCCTCCTTCCCCAGCGCCTCAGCCAGCTATGCCAGGACGGGCAGCGCTCCCTCTCGGCGCGAGCCGGGGCCCTGCGGGTCCTGGCGGCCCTCGGCGAGCAGAGCGCCCAGGTCCCCGCCGTCCAGGCGCTCCCCGCCGAGCTGCGTGACCTCGCCGCGCGGGCGCGGACCCGGATCCAGGCGCGGGCGACCCTCCTGGCCGCCCTCTCCCTGGAGCGCGCGCCCCAGCGCCTGCTCGGCGACCTGCCCGCGGGCCCTCGCGCCGAGCTGCTGGAGCTGCTCTGCGATCCCTGGTGGGGGGTCCCCCCGGAGCTGCGCTTGCGCGCCGTGCGGGTGGCCAGCGCGCTCTCGGGCGCCCTGGCGACCGCGGCCCTGCGGGCCCGGACCCGCGACGCCGACGAGGCGGTCCAGCGCGCCGCCCTGGACGGCCTGGCCGAGCGGGGCGCCTCGGCCGCCTTGCGGGACGAGCTCCCGGGGCTGCTCGCCGCGGGCAACCCGGCCGGAGCAGCCCGCGCCCTCGAGCACCTCAGCCAGGCCGAGGGCTCGCCGCCGGTCGACCTCTGCCGTCGCCTGCTCAGCGACGACGCCCTCGGCGACGAGGCGCGCGCCGTGCTGGCTCAGGCCCTGGGGAGGCTCGGCTGGCGCCAGACGGCGGGCGCGCTCAAGCGCCTGGCCCGGGACCAGCGTCGCTCGCGGCGAGCCCGCTGCGCCGCCTGGGCGGCCCTGGCCGTGGCCGGCGAGCCCGTGGAAGTGGAGGGCGTCCGCAGCCTGCTGGAGGGCGCCCTCGACGACGACCTCCGCCTGGCGAGCGTCGCGCTCGAGGGCCTGGCCCGGGTGCAGACCAAGGAGCTGACGCCCCTCCTGCGCCAGGTCCTGGCCCAGGCAGACCGCTCGGGCCTGCGCCGGGTTCGCCTCGCCCAGCTCTGCGAGGCGCTCCGCCTCGACGTCCTCGAGCGGGAGCTCTGCGAGCTGGCCCTCGACGCCGAGCAGCTGGCGGGCGCGCGCCAGGCGGCGATCCATGCCCTGGGCCGGGTCGGCTCGACCGAGGCCGAGCGCGCCCTGAGCGCCCTCTCGCGCGACCCCGAGCGCGCCGGACCGGCGCTGCGGCGGGAGGCCGTCGACGCGCTGGGGGAGCGCGCCTTCGCTCGGGCGAGCGAGGGCGCTCGCCTGGCCCTCGAGCGCGCGCTGCGTGACAACGAGACGACGGTTCGTCGCGCAGCCCTGCGCTGCCTGATCCGCCTCGGCGACCGCCGCAGCGCCCACTCGCTGACCGAAGCCCTGGCGGCGGTCAAGATCCGCCGGACCGGCGAGGCGCGCCTGTGGCTGCGCGCCGCCACGGCCTTGCACCTCAGCGAGCCCGCCGCCACCGGGCGCCTGCTCTCCCTGTGGCGCAGCAGCGAGGCGCTGCGCGAAGAGGCCTCGCTGGGCGGCCAGAGCGCGCGCTACGCCGCCACGCTGCCCGCCAAGCAAGCCGTGCCCGAGCTGCTGGAGCTGCTCGCCCACCCCGCGCCGAGCGTCGCGCAGGCGGCGCTCGTCGAGCTGGTCCGCCGCTGCCCCAAGGGCGCGGAGTGGTCCCCGGAGCTAGGGCAGGACCGCCGCCCAGGGGCCGCCTGCCTGCGCGCCTGGCGGGCCGCGTGGGAGCGGGAGGCGGCGGCCTTCGGGCCCTAGCTCGAGCGGTCCTCGAGGGCGCGCTCGACGGCCCCGCCCAGCCGGGGCGAGGACGCGAAGAAGCGCTCCTGCTGGTCGGGCAGGAGCAGCTCCTGGGGCGGGCGGTCGTGGATCGTGGTCGCCACGATCATGGCCGAGCGCTCGACCTTCTCGATCGGATTCACGTTGGCTTGGACCACCGTCTCGAGCAGCGTCTTGTCGAAGCAGTGGGTCGAGGCGATCACCACGTGCAGGCTGGCGTGCTCGAAGGCGAGGTCGCCCGACTTGGAGAGGGCGTCGATCAGGTCGAAGGCCTTGTCCTTCTCGGTCCGCTGCTCCTCGGCGTCCAGGCTCTTCTGGGCCGCCTCGGCCAGGAGGGTCTTGCGGAAGGTCTTCTGCCAGGGGTCGCCCGGATTGATGATCGTGGCGCGCAGCGCGCTGTCGTCGTCGAGGGCCTCGACGCGGCGATCGAGGAGGGCGGGGATCCGGGTGTAGTCCACGCCGCCTCCCCCCGCCCCGCCTTCGGAGACCTCGTAGGGCTTGGGCTCACGCGGCTCGCTCGGCTCGCTCGGCTCGCTCGGCTTGCTCGCGTCCGGGGCGGCGGGCTCGGGCGCCGCTTGGGGAGGAGCGGGGGGGGCCGCGAAGGGGTCACCCCCCGCGAAGTCGAGCGAGAGGCCCTCGGCCGGAGCCCCGAAGGGATCGGCGGCTCCCGGAGCGGCGAAGGGGTCCGCGGCGCCAGAGGGAGCGGCGAAGGGGTCGCCCCCTCCCCCGCCGAAGGGGTCGCCGCCGAAGGAGGAGGCCATGGCGCGCGGGGCGGCGTCGCCGAAGGGGTCGTAGGAGGCGGTGTCCAGCAGGAAGGCGCCCGAGCCCGGGTCCGGTGCGCGGAGCGAGCGGTCGGACTCGGCTCGCCGGTAGGCCTCGCGCTGACGCGCTTCGGCCAGGGCCTTCTCGCGTGCCTCGTCGATCATGCCCTGCATTTGGCCCACGTAGCCGCGCACGCGCTCGAGCTTGTCCTCGGGTGAGGCGTCCTCGGGCCCCTCGTAGGCGAGCAGGTCGCTGGGGATCTGGTGCTCCATGAAGAGCTCGAGCAGGTCCTGAGTGAGCTTGATCTCCTTGGTCAGCCCGTCGGGCGGGAGCTTGAGCAGGCGCTCGAGCTGGGGCTTGATCTGGATCACGCACACGCCGAAGAGCGTGCTCTCGAGCTGCATCCCGCGGAAGGACTTGGCGAAGCGCTGCTGCTCGGGGGAGAGCGACTCGATCGCGTCGCGGAACTCCTTGGGCGTGGGGATCTGCTCGAGCTCGAGCGGGATCTCGAGCACGTCCTTGTTCTGGACCACGATCGCGTGGCTGGGCTCGAAGCGATCGGCCGCCGCGATCCGCCCGACCAGCAAGATGTAGCTGCTGAACTGGCGCGCCCGCGCGACGAGCTTGAGCGCTTCGCTGGAGCCCGAGAACTGGTGCGCCACCCAGGCGTGCAGGTGGCGCTCCCCCAGGAAGGTGGCCTCGGTGGCCGCGTCGAGGGGGAAGCGCATCGCGTGGCCCGCGCTCCGGTGCTGGACCACGCTCGAGACGGGCACCCAGTCGTCGCGCAGGACCTCGAGGCTGAGGGTGCCCTCGGGGTCGTGGTGGGGGCGCCGGACCGCATACGAGAAGGGCTGCGGGCGGAACTCCGGCTTGAACAGCTTCCGGTAGTGGAAGCTCATGTAGTCGGCGAAGTCGCTCGGCTCGAGCACGCGGCCGATCGCCGCCACGAGCTGCTGGCGGAGCAGCTGTTCGACGTAGTCCACGCCGGCGCCATAGTCGCGGCACACCTGCCGCCCGTGCTTGAAGGCCACCAGGAGGACCATCGTCGGCAGCGTGATCAGCGACTTGTTGCTCGGGAAGACCTCGGCCAGCTTGGCGCGCTTGAGCTCCAGCCGGCGCCGCTGCTCGGCCAGGAAGGCGTTGACGTGGCCGAGGGGGAGCACGTCGCGCGCGGCCTCGCCCTGGCCATCGCCCTCGAAGAGCGGGACCACCGGGCTGAACAGGTCGTCGAGGTTGAGCGCGCTGCGGTCGAAGTCCCCCAGGGCCGGCTCGCTCTGGATCGGGAGCAGCTCCGACTTGATGAAGCTGCTGACCGAGGAGCTCCAGCGGGCGAAGCGGGTGAAGCAGGCGATGGCCGCGTCGACCTCCAGGTTGCGGCGCGGCGTGTGGCAGCGCCGGTCGTCGCGGTCGATCGCGAAGGCCAGCTGGCCCTGCTCATCGACCTGCTGGAAGAGCCAGGTCAGGTCCCCGTCGATGGCCGGGTGGACCGCGCCCTGCGGGCGCGGGGTCCGGTTGGTCGAGGTCCGCAACCCGAGGTTGCCGCTCTGGGCGCAGATCGTGACGCCGGACTCCGACGAGTTGCCCTGGAAGGCGTAGAGCCGGTAGCTGAACTCGTAGTTCCACCAATACTCGGTGACCGTGGTCACGATCTTGTCGCGGATCCGCGCCTCGCGGCCGCTCGGCCCCTCGATCTCGGTCACGCGCTGCACGGGCGACTCGACCTGGCGCGTCTTCTCGCCCAGGAAGGCGCACTCCTCGCGGACCTCGAAGCGGAGCGTGACCGTGCGCACCCGGGCCCACTCGCGCAGGGTCGCGAGCTTCTCGGCGTCCAGTCCGATCGCCTCCAGAGCGGTCAGCACGCCGCCCATCGCGGTCCGGGTCAGGAACTCGGCCAGGCGGAACTTGTCCTCGTAGCCGTGAGGCACGCTGGCCGGCGCCAGCGGGTGGCGCGTGTTGTCCAGCAAGGTGCGGACCTGGCCCAGCGCCAGCTCGAGCTTCTGCTCGAAGGCGGCTTCGTCGAAGTGTGGCATCGTTGATTCCCCCAGCGCCTCGTGCTTTGGACGAGCGAGCACGAGTCTACTCACGCGAGACGCGCGGGAGCTGCCGCTCAGGCGACAGCCAAGAGGCAGCCCCACCAAGGACTGGCCGCGCCTTCGAGTTTTTCAGTTTTCTCCGTTCAATCTCCGAAACGCGAAGGAGCTGTCGCTGACTGCGACAGCCCCTTGTCTCTTGATTGGATCGAACCGCCAAGGACGCCAAGGACGCCAAGTAGTGCCGACGAGCCTTGGCGTCCTTGGCGGTTTTCTCGCGAAACGCGAAGGAGCTATCGCAGTCGGCGACAGCCCCTTCTGAGTCGGTGTGTGAAGAAGGAAAGCAGGAGAGCAAGAAGGCTGCCGGTCTAACTGCGCATTTGGGCTCCTTCCTGCTTCCTTGACTTTCCTCCTTCGATCTCCGCAGCGCTCAGGTGCTGTCGCAGTCAGCGACAGCTCCCTCCTGCTCTAGACGGGCTGAGGCGGCCCTAGCTGGGCCGCTCGAAGGCCCCCCGCGCGGCCTCGACGCGCGCGCGGATCTCGCAGCCCTCGACGTGGTCGTTGACCAGGCCTTCCGACTGCATGAACGCGTAGGCCGTCGTGGGGCCGAAGAAGCGCCAGCCGTAGCGCTTGAGCTGCTTGGAGAGGGCCTTGGACTCGGCGCTCTCGCTCGGCAGGGACCCCCAGAGCAGCTGCTCGGGCCGCGCGCTGGGATCGGGCTCGTATTGCCATACGAAGGCCGCCAGCGAGCCGTGGTCGGCGGCGATCTGGGCCACGAGCCCCGCGTTGTGGATCACGGCCTCGATCTTGCCCCGGTGGCGCACGATCCCCGCGTCGCCCAGGAGCCGCTCGACGTCCCGCGGCCCGAAGCGCGCCACCCGCGCCGGGACGAAGTCCTTGAAGGCGCGGCGGAAGTTGGGCCGCTTGTTGTAGATCGTGCGCCAGCTCAAGCCGGCCTGGAAGGACTCCAGGCTCATCTTCTCGAAGAGCCGCACGTCCTCGCCTTGGGGGAAGCCCCACTCGTCGTCGTGATAGGGCACGAGCTCGCTCGCCCCCTCTACCCAGGGGCAGCGGATCAGGTCGTCTCTTGGCGGGTCATCGGGCACGCGGGGCTCCTCTCTCGACAGCCTAGTCGGCTCGGACGCCGCCCAGGGAGCGGATCCGAGCAAGGGGTGTACCCGACCCCCCCTTCCTGCCGAAAGGGAGGGAGACGAGGAGCCCCGACATGCAACCCTTCACCCTGGGCCGACTGGCGCACGCCGTCGGCGCGACCACGCCAGCTCAGCCCGCGGCCGTCGCGCGCGGGGTCTGCACCGACACCCGCAGCCTCGAGCCGGGCGCCCTCTTCGTGGCGCTCCGCGGCGAGCGCTTCGACGGGACGCGCTTCGTGGCGCAGGCCCTGGCCGGCGGCGCGGCCGCGGCCCTGGTCAACGCCGACGCGCCGCTGCCGAGCGAGCTGGCGCGCGACCCGCGCGTGCTGCGGGTGGCCTGCACCCGGCGCGCCCTGGGCGACTTCGCGCGCAGCTACCGGAGCGAGCTCGGCTTCACCGTGATCGGGATCACGGGCTCGGCGGGCAAGACGACCACCAAGGACCTGACCTACCACCTGCTCGAGCGGGCCGGGATTCGCGCCGTCAAGGCGGACAAGAGCTTCAACAACGAGATCGGCGTCCCGCTGACCCTGTTCAAGGCCGACGAGCACACCGAGGCGGTCGTGGTCGAGATCGGCACCAACGCCCCCGGCGAGATCGCGGCCCTGGCGCGCGTCGCGCGCCCCGACGTGGCCGCGATCACCTGCATCGGCGCCAGCCACCTCGAGGGCCTGGGCGGGATCGAGGGCGTGGCGCGCGAGAAGCTCTCGCTGCTCGAGCACCTCCGCCCCGCCGGCGTGGCCGTGCTCAACGCTGACGACCGCCGCCTGCGCGCCGCCGCGACCCGGCGGGCGGGCCGGACCGCGACCGTCGGGCTCCGCCACGGGTCGCTGCGCGCCCGCGTCCGCTCGCGCGGCTGGACCTGGCAGTGCGAGCTGCTCGCGCCGGACCGGCCGGTCCAGCCCTTCGAGCTGCCCCTCCCAGGGGAGCACGTGCTGACCGACGCGCTCCTGGCGCTCTCGATCTGCGCCGAGCTGGGCCTCGACCCCTGCCGCGCTGCGCGCGAGCTGGCGAGCTACCGGCCGGCCAACGTCGGCCGCCTGGGCAAGGTCGAGGTCGGACCGGTGACCCTGATCGACGACACCTACAACGCCAACCCCGAGAGCGTGCTCGCCTCGCTGGCGGTCCTGTGCGAGGTCGCCCCGCCGCAGGAGCGGGTCGCCGTGCTCGGCTCGATGCTCGAGCTGGGGGGCGAGAGCGAGGCGCGCCACTGGGCGATCGGCGAGGCCGTCGCCCGGCTGGGCGTGGCTCGCCTGGTGACCGTCGGGAGCGAGGCCAGCGCGATCGCGGCCGGCGCCCTCGCCGCGGGGCTGCCCGTCGAGCAGGCCCGCGTCGTCGCTCACGCCGAGGAGGTCCCCGAGGCGCTGAGCGGGCTGCTCGACGCGCCCCGGACCCTCCTCTTCAAGGCCTCGCGCGGGGTCGCCCTCGAGCGCGGGCTCGAGGCCACCGCCGAGCTGCTTCGTCACCCCACCCCCTCCGGCGCGCGCCCCCGCGCCGCCTAGCGGAGAGAGACCCATGCTGGCCCACCTGATCGGAACCGACGCCTTCGTCCTGCGCGCCGCCATCGCGGCGGCGGGCTCCATGGCTGGGGTGTGCGTGTTGATCCCCCGCCTGGCCGCCTGGGCCCACTCGCGCAACTTCGGCGACCGCGAGGACAAGACCCACAGCGACACGCTCAACGCCCTGCACGCGCACAAGCAGCGGACCCCGATCGTGGGCGGGATCGCGATGCTCGCGGCCCTCCTGCCCGTGACCCTGCTCACGGCGGACCTCGGCCGGCCCGAGCCCTGGATCCTGCTCGCGACCCTGCTCGGGCTCGGCGCGCTGGGCTTCGCCGACGACCTGGCCAAGACCTTCGGCAAGAAGCGGACCGAGGGCCTGACGCCCAAGCAGAAGCTGGTCGTGCAGGCCTTCCTCGGCCTCTGCGGCGGCGGGGCGCTGCTGGGGGTGGCCCACATGAGCGGCGGCGCCGGCGCGCTCGCCGCCCGCAGCGAGCTGGCCCTGCCCTTCGTCGGCGGGACGCTCGCCCTCGGCAGCGTCGGCTACCTGCTCTTCTCGACCTTCCTCGTGACCGGGACCAGCAACGCGGTCAACCTGACCGACGGGCTGGACGGCCTGGCCGGCGGCTGCGCCCTGGTGGCCTTCGGCTTCTACGCGGTGGTGGCCGGCCTGGCGGCGAGCCAGATCCCGGGCGCCGGCGAGGTGGCCGTGGTGCTCGCGGGCGTCGTGGGCGCCCTGGCCGGGTTCCTGGTGTTCAACCGCGCGCCGGCCAAGGTCTTCATGGGCGACACGGGCTCGCTGCCGCTCGGCGGCGCGCTCGCCATGGCCGCCCTCCTGACCCGCCAGGAGCTCCTGCTGGCGCTGGTCGGCGGCGTGTTCGTGGCCGAGGCGCTCTCGGTGATCCTGCAGGTCGCCAGCTTCAAGCTGACCGGGAAGCGGATCTTCCGCTGCGCTCCGCTCCACCACCACTTCGAGTTCGGCGGCCTGGCGGAGACGCAGGTCGTGACCCGCTTCCACGCGGCCGCCCTGACCCTGGCCGGCGTCGCCGCCGCTGGACTGGCCCTCCTGTGAGCGGTCTCTTGTCCAGCAGCTGGGCGCGCTCGCGCCCCGACCCCGAGGCCCTCGACGAGCAGACCAGCCAGGGCATCAGCGGCGCGATCACCCTGATCGTGGCCGCCCTGACCGCCCTGGGCGTGGTGCTCGTCTACTCCTCGACCTCGGTCGGGATCGCGCAAGAGCTGGCCGACGCTACCCGCTACCTGCGCAAGCAGCTGCTCTGGGTCGCGCTGGCCAGCTGCGTGTTCGTGCTGGCGCGCACCACCGACCTCGAGTGGCTGCGCCGCCGCTCGCCCTGGCTGCTGGGCGGGACCGCGCTCTTGCTCCTGTGCGTGTTCGTGCCCGGCCTGGGCAAGAAGATCAACGGCGCGCGCCGCTGGATTCGGGTGGCCGGCTTCAACGGCCAGCCGAGCGAGCTGGCCAAGCTGGCGCTGATCGTGTTCCTCTCGGGCTGGCTCTCGGCCGAGCGCGAGCGCCTCGCGACCCTCAAGGGGATCCTCCCGATCCTGGGCGTGATCGGCGCGATCGTGGGCCTGGTCGTGATCGAGCCCGACATGGGCACCGCGCTCCTGCTCTGCGCGGTCAGCACCACGCTCCTGATCACGGCGGGTGTCAAGA
>CALDQK010001103.1 GCA_937911525.1 uncultured bacterium | reverse complement strand
CTGCCGCCAAGCCTCGGCGAAGCTCTTACACGCCTCCGGCGCGCGGCCCCCTGCGAGGAGCGCGAGCCCGCGAAGCCGCGCCACCACGTGGCGTACCAGCTGCGGCTGAGCCTGGAGGTCCTCGGAGGAGGAGGCCTCGAGTAGCCTCAGGCCGACGTCATGCTCACCCGTGGTTACCGCTTGGGCACCCCGGACCAGGTCGCGCTGCCGCTCGTGGGCTGCGCTGGGCGCTGGCCCCAGTGGCAGCCCCTCGGCGGCCGCTGCCGCCTCGCCCCGCCCCAAGAGCTCGAGAGCGGCCTGGAGCTGCGCTCGCCACTCGGCCTCGTGCTGCCGACGGCGCACGTGCGCGATCCCTAGGCCGAAAACGACCGCCAGGAGCAGCGAGAAAAGCAAGAGCGTGACCCGGACGTCACGCCGTGAGGTGACGGGTGTCGGGCGGACGAGCTCGGAGAGCCCCGCGCCTGAGGCCGAGATCGACTCGAGGAAGTTCGAGCTGAGGTCGTCCTCTTCCACGCCGATGGCCTCTTCCACCTGGGCGGAGGAGGTCGTGGGGAGCGACTCAGCGGACCACTCCGCCGGCGGCTCGACCAGCTCGGCCGCCTGGCTCGACCACAGCTCCTCCGATGTGGCCACCGGCGGGGGAGGCGCGGGCTGTGAGCGGCGAAGCAGAGCCGCGCGCACTCGGCGCAGCCGACGTCGGAAAGCGCGGGCCGATGCGTAGCGGTGACTTGGGGTCTTTGCGGTCAGACCAATCAGGAGCTTGAGCACGTTGCGCGGCAGCTCCAGCTTGGGCCGGGGGAGACGGCGCTGAAGGTGCGCCTTCAGCGCTTCTCGTGGGGTGTCCGCGGGATAGGGCAGTCCTCCCGTCAGGACCTCGTAGAAGAGGATCCCGAGCGCATAGAGGTCCGTCGCCGTGTTCGGGGTCTTGAGCCGCTCTTGCGCGACCTCGGGCGCCAGATAGCTGGGGTGACCGAAGCGCATCCCGAGCTTTCCGTGCCCGGCTCCGAGGCACTCGCCTTCGGCGTAGCCGAAACGCGCCAGGTGCGCCCTCCCCTGCTCGTCGATGTAGACATTCTCGGGCCGCAGATCCCCATGGTGGAGTTCGGCCTCCGCTGCGGCGTCGAGCGCCTTGGCGAGGTGGTCCATGACCCGCAGCGCCCGCTCGAGTTCCAAGGGCCCCTCATCAAGCAGCTCGCGCAGGGAGGAGCCCGGCGGGACCGCGCTGCCGACGAGGAATCGCCCCTCTTGGGTCGAAGTGCCCAGGACGGGCACGATGTGGTCGGCGCGCAGGCGTGCGCTGGACTCCAGGGCAGCCTTCATGCGCGAGAACACTCGCTTGTGCTGTGTGAACTTCCGCGAGAGCACGGTCACGATCGCGGGAGTGTCCGCTTCTCCGAAGGTTCCCGCGAACACGTTCCCCAGGCGGCCACGGCCTAGCTGCTCTTCGAGCTGAAAGGTCGACTCCGCGACGAGCGGGTCGGGGTCCTCAGCCGTGGTCGGTCCCTCCGCGGGCTGCATCGCGTCGTCGGGGATGGCAGGAAGTCGCCCGGTCTCTTCGAGCACGTTCCGGACGTCTGAGGCGGCGAGGTCTTGGGGCCCCTCGATCTGAGTCTGCTCGATCTGGAGTGTTGACCAGTGGGCTGGCTCGCTCGTCTGCGAGGTCGAAAGGTCCCACTGCTCCTCCGTGACGACCTGCAGCTCCTGTTCGTCCTCCTGGTCGACCGGGACGCTGCTCAGGTCCTCACAGAGCGGCGCCAGGCGCCCGACGAGCAGCTGGGCGCTCGAGAGGCGCGAGCGAGGAGCCTTTGCGGTCAGCCCTAGCACGATCTGTGAGACCTCTACCGGCAGGGCGACGCCCGAGGGCGGTGGCGGTAGGGGCAGGGTCAGATGCTGACCAAGCACCTTTGGCAAGGTCGCTGGGAAGGGACGTCGACCCGTCAGCAACTCGTAGAAGAGGAATCCCAGCGCATAGAGATCCGTACCCGGCGTGGGTCCGTGCAGACGATCCTGGAGTACCTCGGGGGCGAGGTAGCCGGGGTGACCGAAGGGGATTCCGTAGGCGGCCGCGCCGGAGCACCAGGCTTCTGCGCGGGCCAGCCCCAGCTCGACCAACCGCGCCACTTGACCGTCGTAGTAGACCTTCTCTGGGCGTATGTCCCCGCAGCAGACCCCCCGCCCGTGCGCAGCCGCGAGGACCTGAGCGAGGTCGTAGACGACCTGGCAGGCCTCTGCCCACGGGAGCGGCGTCCCGACCCGAGCGGAGAGCGGGCGCCCCGCTGCCCGCTCGAACACGGCGACTCGCTGTCCAGCGCAGGTCCCGACCGCGAGCGTGCGCGCCAGGTTGGGGTGGAACAAGCTGGTGGAAGCGCTGAGATCCCGAGCGAGGGCATCAAGGTCCTTGAACCCTCCCAGGCGCGTCGAGAGGACCTTGATCCTTACCTCTGCGCCGTCTGCGCTGCGGCGCCCGCGGAAGTCCGCTCCGGTCGAGCCTCGAGACTCGAGCGGGCCCACGGCGTAGCCCACCAGCCCCACTCCGCCGAGGTCGCGGTATCCGCTCGCGGGAGCGCTCATCGCCCTACCTCGAGCTCGCGCTCCAGCTGTCCCCAGGTCTCGTGCCAGGCAGCGCGCTGCGCCTCTGTCGGCGGGGCGGCGCCTTGCTGGCAGAAGGGGGTGAGCTGCTTGATCAGCCGCCGCACGAGCGAGGACGCCTGGGCGGCTCGCGCGTGCAGACGGGTGACGCGGCGCCGCCAGCTCAGCTCGCGCCAGGCGCCCCCCTCCTTCAGCTCACCCCACAGTGCGGCTAGCTCCGCCTGATCCTCGACGGCCCAGGCACGCTTGATCTGCTTCGCAAGAAGCCGCAGGCGCTGGGCGATCGTCTCTGCGGGGGCCGTGCGCAGCTCGCGCGCCGCGGCCGAGCCGCCGAACTCCTCTCGCCCCTCGCACGCGCTGGCCAAGACCTCCAGGCAAGCACGCAGGTCAGCGGCCAAGAACTCGCGGACAGGAACAGGGTCCTTCGCAGGGGCGCTCAGCCGACGCACCAAGCGACGGAGCCGAGCCACTTGCTTCAGGTTGGGAGCAGGCGCAAGCTCTCCGCGACGCGCTCGCCCCCAGGCTCCCAGGACCTGCGCGTAGAGTTCTGCGGGGCTTGCCCCGCTCGCGGACAGTGAGGACGAGAACGCGGCGGGACAGGGGATCCCCTGCTCTCGGCAGGCCTCCGCCACGGTGGCCGTAAACGCGGCGCGGAGAGGCTGCGCGAGCGAGGCGACTTGGCCCCTCGTCTCCGCGATCGCGGGGTGCTGCGGTAGCGGCAAGACGTCCTTCAAGGCGGTCCAACGGCGCAGCGCTGGACCGCTCAGCCACTCCCGCAGCGAGTGCGCGCTGTCGGCGCCTCGAGGCACCGCCAGCTGAAGAGCCGCCAGCTGCTGCAGCGCGCGCAGCGCCTGAGATCCCGCTCGCAAGGCCTCGTCCCTGGCCTTCAGCGCGCGCTGGGCGTCGCCCACGACCAGCGCCGTCGAGACACGCTGCGCGCGCGCCGGCAGGCCGCCGCGCAGCGCCTTGGGCTGTGCCTTGGGGAAGTAGGCGACCACGACGTCGTAGACGCCGAGGGGAGAGCCCGTGAGCGAGAGCTCGGCTCGCGCCGATCCGCCCGAGACACGTGTCCAGGTCGTCCGTCGCGCGGGGCGCTTCCCGTCGTGCAGCAGCCCCAAGCGCAGGCGAACGCCGTCTTCGAACCCGCGCGCGGAGACCTCGACTTCGATCCGCTGCGGATCGGGGCGAACGCGCGCCTGGATGCCGAGGTCCGGGGCCGCCGCGGCCGTCGCGCACACACTCAGGAGGAGGGCGCACCCAGCGATCTGCGGGGCTGGGCTCATTCGTCGCTCCAGCGTCTCCAGAGCAGACGAGGCTGCTCTTGATAGGGAAGGATCAAGTCGTCCAGCACGGGGCTGACGCAGGAGACCCCCCGCTGTCCGCCCGTGGATTGCAGGAACTTCAGCTCGAAGCGCACCCGGAGATCCTCGCTGGCGGCGAGGAAGCTGGTCTGGGCGCCTTCGCCCCCGCTGACTCCCGTGGGTTTCAGCCCTTCGATCTGAGCGCTGGTCGCAGCGAGTTCTTGTTCGAAGAGCGCCAGGTAATGCGCGAAGGTCTCGCGTGAGGGGTCGGAGTCGTTGCTCTTGGCGCTGACCAAGCGCTCGTAGTGCTGCACGATCTGCTGGAGGTAGAGCCGTCGTTCTCGCTCGACGAGCTGCGCCCAGCCCGCTTCGAAGCCGCTTTGGCCCGCCCCTTGTTCGTTCGGCAGAGCCCCTGAGGTGCAGGTGCGCACGTTGCCGAGCGAGCCTCGGTAGACGGCTTGAGACTTGAACCCGTTGCTGAAGCCAGCAGGGTCACGTCCCCACCCCCGGGGCATGTGCTCGGTCCACAACAGGCGACCGACCCGGACCTTGTCGCTTTGGAAGGGCGGGAAGGCCCCAGTGAAGGTCCCCGCGCGGGTCCCTTCGACCAGGGGATAGCGCTGGGGCTCTGGAAGGAGCGCCTCATAGAGCTCCCCCCGTGCGTAGATGAACTCCGGCCTTAGCGAGGTCCCCGGCTCGGCCTCGGCTGGGTTGGGGGGGAAGAGCGAAGCCTGGGCGTTGGTCGTCACCATGTCGTCGATCAGCACGGAGCGAAACGAGCGCCGAGGCGCGGACTCCAGGCGAAATCCGCCTGGCGCGACCCGCATGAACACCGCCTCGACGCGGTCCGCCGCGTTGGTGTGGATCACCCAGGGGTCGCCTCCCCGGCGCCGCCAAGTGCCGTCCTGGTCGGGTCTCTTCCAGCTGCTTGGCCCCTCACGTTCGGTCCGGACCTCGAGCGTGTTCGCGGCCTCCCCGTCGACCAGCAGGTTGAACACGTTGGCCCAGAAGGGGATGTAGAGCTGGTGCCACTCCCCCGTGTTCGCCGCGCCCCCCGCGAAGGTCGCCTCGAGTTCGTAGAGGGAGGCGTTCCAGTCGTCCCCGTGCTCGAGAACCTGAGCATCCCGAGCCGAGCGGATCCGCTCCGCCTCCTTCTCGCGGCGGTGTTGCTCCCACTCCGCCTCGGTCGGAGGCGGCTCGCGCCGGAGCCGGGCTTGCCACTTCCGCTTCAGGTAGGGCTGGTGGTCGCGGTCGTCCCACAAACGGGGGGCCCACAGCTGGCCTTCTGGAGTCGTGGTCCAGCGGCGGGCCCGCAGGCGCAGGCGCCCGTTCGGCTCCAAGCGAGCCTCGACCTGCATCAGCTGCAGGACCGCGTCCGGCGGGCGCTGCCCGTCCAACCCCTCTCGCGCCCGATCCGCCAGGATCTTGGGCTGAAACAAGCGCCCGGTCTCCGGGCGACAGTCGCTGGACTCCTTGGCGCCAATGATCTGCACTCGCGTCCCGCTGGAGAGCCCCCATGCCTCGAGGATCGGCGTCCAGCCCTCAGCCTTCGCCCGCTCCCCGTCGAACATGAACCACAGCGAGAGCGCTCCGCGGTCCTGTACGGTCCAGTCCCCCGTGGGGTGGGTGTAGCCGTCGCTGACGTGATAGCGGTAGCGGACGTCGTGCTTCCGCCGAGGGTGGACCCGCAGCCCATTGGGCGTGATGTCTTCGGTGTAGACCAGGCGACCTCGGACCCGCAGCCCCTTTTCCCTCAGCTCGTCGATCGCCCTGGCGTAGAAGTCCTCCGCGCTGCCGAGCTGGCCGTGCTCACCCAGGCCGCTAACCAGGTGATTCAAGTCGTGATACGCGTTCTTGGCGCTGTAGCTGCTCCGATCATGCGAGGCGAGCGTCGCGGCGCCACCGAACACCTGAGCCGCCACCCCGGACTCGCTGAACGCCCAGTCGCAGCCTCGGCACCAAATCTTGGGGTTGAAGTGCCACAGCTCACCGTGGAGGTTTGCGCCGAAGGGGTAGTGGTGCACAACCGTGTGTGCCGGAATCACACCACGCGGCGCGCCCGCGACCTCGGGCACCTCCTCGCGCTCGGGAATCGGCGCCTCGTTGGTGATTAGCTGGACGTAGCCGGTGGTCGTAGAACTCGCCTGGACGCGAACCAGGCGCCTGCGCTCGAAGCCATTGGGGTCTTCACTCCAAGCTGGGCGAAACTCCCCCGCGTCCCCTCGGAAGTTCTTGTTGGGGGCGCTCGGGAAGGTGGTGTCACCCGTGAGAGCCCGGACGGGGTTAGGGAAGGAGGCGGTCAGCTCTTGATCCTTCTCGTCGCGGACCGCCTCGAAGTCAGCCTGCGTCAGCGCCCGCCACACGTCATAGATCCGCACCCTCGCGCGGAGCGTTCTCTCGGCGAGGGGCGGGCCCGCCCCAGGGCCCAGGACACGCCCTAGGGAGTTGATTTCGTAGATGCCGTAGGAGATGAACGAAAACTCGGTGGTCGAGTAGTCGAGGTCGCGCTTGCTCAGCCCAGGGTCGCCGACGGCCGCGCTCAGTCGCTCGGCTTCGCGCCAGTTCGGGTTCGCGTTCGCCTTGATGATCGCGGCTTGAAACGATGAGAGCACCCCCGCCTCGACCTCGGCGTCGATCCAGTCGTAGAAGCCCTCCCAAGTCCTGAAGGGACGCCCCACGATCCCGTTCCTCAGGTCACCGCGGCGGCGGAGGACGATCGTGGTCGCCAGCTTCTTCGCCAGGTCATAGCTGACCGCGACAGAGGCCTTGTCGTCAGTCGCCGCGAGGTCCGTGAGGCAAGCCACCAGCACTGGCCAAGGCGCCGTGTTCAGGTTCACCGGAGCGCGCGGACAGGGCTTGGTCTGACCCGTCTCCTGGCGAGGACGCTCCCCCCGCTGGCCCGGGAACGAGACCATGCTGTCGTCCAGCCAGGCCTCGACCGTCACGTAGTCCCGCAGCAGCGCTAGCTGCCAGCGGCTTAGCCCCTGACCCGGCTCCCCGAGCAGCTGCTGGAGGTCCGCTATGCCACCCTGGCGAGCCCGCTCGCGGAGCATGATCCGGGCGAGGTTGGTGTCGTCGGGTCCGCGCAGCGGGTTGCAGGGCTTCGCCAGGCGCGTCACCTCTTGGTCTGCGTAGTAGAGGTTTCGCAGCGCCTCCGCGCGGAGTTCGTGAAGCTCAGGATCGAAGAAGGGACTGTTGGGGTGATTGAGCCTTGAGTCGTCATACTCCTCGATCGCCGCCCCGAGCACCTCCAGCGTCTGAGCCAGGTTGGGCTGTCGACTGTTGAGGGCCAACTTGCTGTTCGCGTCGCGAACCTCAAGCACGAAGTGATCACCGTTGGCCTGATACGAGCCACCGATCCCGCCTGAGTAGGCATATCCCTGCACGTAGCCCGCGCAGAAGGAGGGGTTTCGCGCGCTTCCCAGGGGCGTGCCGATGCCCAACGAGCGCCCGTCCTGGCTGCGATAGGTCCACGGACCGTGGAAAGAGGTGACCGGGTCGTCGAGCTCGGTCCGAGTCAGGCGGAACACGGCGTGCTCGAGTCCCGCCTCCGCGGCGAGGCGCGCCTGGTAGGCGTCGCGCCAATTGCTGGCGGCCCGCGCCTCGAGCGAGACCAGCCGGGCGAAGGCGACCCCCAGGAGCAGCAGGAGCCCCATCGAGGCGACGACCATCACAAGGACCGTCCCGCGCTTGCTGGCTATCGATCGCTTCACTCTCCACCTCCTGGATAGTCGCGCGCGCAGCGGAAGCCCAGCTGACGCGGCCTCGACTCACGACGGACGGCCAGGCTCGGACCCCGGGTTGACGACCCTCCTGCCTCGAAGCCCTCAGCGGTCCACTCGGCGGCGTTGCCCGCCATGTCCCAGCAGCCCACCGGGCTGAGGTCATTGGGGTCATGAGCGTCGACCGGGCGGAGCGCCTGCGGGGCGCCTCGACTCAGCACCCTCCAAGGACGCGGCCCGGCAGCCCAGCCCCACTCGCTGGCGCTGGGCAAGCGCCGGGGTGAGCTGCCGTAGGCGCCGCTGGCGAACGCACGGGCCTGCGCCAGGCTGGCGGCGAGGGCGGGCGGCCCCCCCTGGCCTCCCGCACGCCGAGTGGGATCGGCGAGGCGCCCCGCGCTGACCTCTTCGGCTTCGATCAGGAAGGGCGGATCGCCCAGTGGCTCCACGACCACCATGCCGGCGTAGAGCCCGTGGAAGTCGCGTAGCGGCGTGGGCGCTCGAGGAGCTCCCTTACTCTTCAGCAGCTGAGCCGGTCCATAGAAGCGCGTGCTCGGGACGTGGCGCGCCGCTTCGGAGCGCACGGCACCCCAAGCGGGGAACTGGGCTGACTCGCCACTACGGAGGGGGGCTCCGCCTAGATCGTCTGGCGTCACCAGCGATAGGCGCATCCCCGAAAGGTTCGGGACCTGGCGGGTGACGAAACCTTGCGTCAGGAGCTGATCCAGCTCACGGGCGAGGTTCAGCGCGGCGGCCACGCCCGGCGGTACGCTCTCGCTGGGCAAGGCAGCGCAGGGCTCCTGCAGCGCCTCTCGCAGCTCACGGGCGCGCCGCCCCAGCTCGAGACGCGCGGGGGGAGCCGGGCTCCGAGTGCGCTCCCACTCAACGAGGTCTCGCAGCAAGTTCTCGCTGCGACGACCGCAGGAGAGCGCGGCTCGCTGGAGCAGCTCCTTCAGCGCGGCGTCCAGAGGCGCCCGCGCCGCGGGGCCGAGTGCGGCGTATTCTGGACTGGCGGCGCGGAACTCGGCTGCGCGCTGCGCCCCGAGCAGAAGCTCGCCGGGTGGAGTTCCCTCGGCGAGGAGCGGGGCCAGCTCCTGGTTGAGAGCGTCCACCGCAGCCTGGGCGCTGGTGCCGCTCGCCCAGCGCCCAGCGCCGAGTGTTGCGATCAGCCCGACCGAGATCAGGAGCGTGGCGACGGCTGCCAGGCGGTGAACTCGCAGCCAGTGGCGAGCTTGGCGTGCTAGAGAAGGTGGTCGTGCGGCGACCGGCGCCCCGTCCAGGAAGCGACCGAGGTCCTGAGCCAGCTCTGCGGCCGAGGCGTAGCGTCGCGCTGGCTCCCGCTCGAGGGCCTTGAGCACGATCGCCTCGAGGTCGCGCGGGATCTCCGGCCGCAGCGCGCGTGGACTGCGTGCCGGCGCCGCCTCGGCGTGGAGGAGCTGCAGGCCGCGCAGGGAGTCGAAGCGCAGCGGGAGCTCCTGGGTCAAGGCCCAGAAGAGCGTGGCCCCGAGGGCGTAGACGTCGGCGGCCTGCGTGGCCTCCTCCTCCAAGGCCTGCTCAGGCGCCATGAACCCGGGCGTCCCCATGGCCGCGGGAGCTACGGTCAGGGCCGGGGCGGAGTCGAGGCGAGCGATGCCGAAGTCCACCAGGTAGATGCGCTCACCCGCGAGCATCACGTTGCTCGGCTTGACGTCGCGGTGAATGACCCCCTGAGCGTGGGCGTGCGAGAGCGCGAGGGCGACTGCGTGGGTGACCTTCGCCGCACGTCGGATCGGCTCACGCCCGACCCCGAGCACGGACTCTCTGTAGTCCTGACCCTGAACGAGCTGCATCGCGATCCAGTGCACGCGGTGTCCCGGATCGGTGCCGTAGCCATACACCGGCAGGATCCCCGGATGATCCAGAGAAGCCACCGCGTCGGCCTCCCGCTTGAACCGAGTGGCCGCCGCCGCGCCGCCTACAGCGCTGACGGCCAGAACCTTCAGCGCGACTTCGCGGTCGACCTGTAGATCGCGTGCACGATAAACCGCGCCCATGCCACCCTGCCCCAGCAGCTCGACCACCTCGAAGTGGGCGACCCGGCTTCCTGCGCGCAGGCCGCCACTGAAGGCCGGATCCTGAGGCGGAGGAACCTGAGACGGCGGGACCGTGCCCGAGGGGTCGCTCGACGGCGGGACCGTGCCAGAGAGGTCGCTCGGCGGCGGGACCGTGCCCGAGGGGTCGCTCGGCGGCGGGACCGTGCCCGAGGGGTCGCTCGGCGGCGGGACCGTGCCCGAGGGGTCGCTCGGCGGCGGGACCGTGCC
>CALDQK010001102.1 GCA_937911525.1 uncultured bacterium | reverse complement strand
CCGCCCCGCCTCGCGCACCAGCTCGGCCCGCTTGGCCTGAGCCCGGGCCTGCCGCGCGCGCGAGAGCGCCAGCTCGCGCGCCCCCTGCGCCTCCTCGCGGGCGAGCTGCGCCTCGTTCTGGCGCGCCTTGGCCGTCCCCGCCCGCCGCCGCACCATCACGAGGGTCACCAGCGAGCCCGCCAGGATCAGGCCCCCCAGCAGCCCGATCACCCCCGACGCCAGCGGGTAGCGGCGCAGCAGGCGCAGCCCCGCGCTCAGGGGGCCCTCGGAGACGGCCAGCACGGCCCGCCCGTCGATGTAGCGACGCACGTCCTCCTGGAGCGCGCGGACGCTGTAGTAGCGGTCGTCGGGGTCGAGCGCGAGGGCCTTGCTCGCGATCGCGCGCAAGGGAGCCGGTCCGTCGCTGCCGCGCAGGGTCGGACCCGCAGCGCCCGGGAGGCGGAGCCCCAGGATCCAGTGCAGCACGAGCCCCAGCCCGTAGACGTCGACGAGGACCGTAGGCGAGTGCCCCTCGCGCAGCTCGGGCGCGAGGGCCTGGTTGCCGGGGTCGAAGGGGGGCGCCGGACCGAGGGCTTGCTTGATGTCGCTCGGCGCGCCGGGGGTCACGATGGCCATCTCCCAGCCCGTGACCCACACCTGCCCGAAGCTCCCCAGCCGCACCTGGCTGGGGTGGAGGCGCCCGTGCGCGATCCCGGCCCCGTTGGCGTGCTGGATCACGGCGCAGGCGTTGAGGAAGGCGCGCAGCAGGCTCGGGAGCGTCGGGCGCTCCGCGACGGGCCCGGTCAGGAGCCGGTCGAGGCTCTCGCCCTCCAGGGGGTCGAGGCTGTAGAAGGTCTTGCCCTGGACGACGCCCACGTCGTGGACCTGCCGCAGCCCCGCGTGCTCGAGGCGGCCCAGCACGCGGGCCTGGCGCCAGAACTCGTCTCCGAGGTCCTCCTCGTCGACGCGCAGCACGACCCGTCGCCCCAGGTAGCGGTCCCGCGCCTCCCACTGACCCGGCGCCGGTCGGCGCTCCACCTCGTAGCGCTCTCCAGCCAGGCCGAGGGCCGCCGCGTCGAGCGGGACCTCGTCGGCGCCGCCCATGCTCGCGGAGCCGGAGCCCCCCGAGGAGGCGCCGCCGAAGCTCCCGCTCCCCACGTGGGTCCCGCCGAAGTCGAGCGCGCCGCCGGCAGGCCCCGCTCCGAACGAGCCCGAAGGGCTGCCGCCGAACGAGCCCGAAGGGCTGCCGCCGAACGAGCCCGAGGGCGTGCCTCCAAAGCCCCCCGGCGTGTCGCCCGCCGGGCTGCCTCCGAAGCCGCCCGGCGAGCCTCCGAACATGCCGCTGCCCGGAGTGTCGCCGCCGGGGTGCGCGTAGACGCCGCTCCCACCCGGGGTGTTGTGCGTCCCGCTCCCCGGCGAGGCGTAGCTCCCCGCTGGCGGATGCGCCCCGCTGCTCGGGAGCGCGTGCGCCCCGCTGCTCGGGAGCGCGTGCGCCCCGCTGCTCTGCGGCGCGAAGTAGGCGCCGCTCCCTGCCACGACCCCGCTCGCGCCGTAGACCCCGCTCCCGCCGTAGGGGCTCGGCCCCGGCAGCGGGGCCGGCGGGAGGCTGACCGTCCGGTCCCCCTCGTCGTCGTCCTCCTCGAGGTAGCGCTGCAGCGCCCGCGAGTCCTCGCGCCGGGTGGGCCGCTCGTCGTCGCCCGCCGGCGGAGGCGACGCGCCCTCCGGGAGCGGCAGCACGCTGTGGGGGGGCATCTTGACCGTGCCCGGGTCCGGCTCCTGCCCGCCGAGCCGCGCGAAGAAGGCGTCCGCGTTGGCGGTCGTCAGCCTGCCCCAGGCGATCAGCGCGCCGAGCAGGGCCGAGCCCCGATACTCGCGCCCGCGTCCCGCCGCGAGGGCCTGGGGGAGCTGTTCCTGCGGGAGCCGTCCGCTACGCACCAGCGCGTCGGCGATGACGCGCTCCTGCGGTGAGAGTCCTCCTGGGCCCGGCTGGTTCAAGCAGGGGCCTAGATCGTGTCCAGGATCCGCTTCTTGACGGCGTCGTATTCGTCCTGGTCGATCAGGCCCTTGTCGAGCAGCGCCTTGAGCCGCTCCAGCCGCGCGACGGGGTCCTCTTGCTCCCCGCTGACCTGCGGCGCCTCGGCCGCGGCGGGCTCGCCCTTGGCCTCGCGCGCGGCCGCCTCCGCGAGCTCCTGCGCGCTGCTCGAGCGGGCCCGCGTCGGGTCGAAGCTGCGCTTGGCCTGCTTGAACTCGTCGTCGTAGGCGGCCTTGATCTCTTCGTCGCTGATCTCGCCGGCGTTGGCGAAGTAGAGCCGCGCGACGGTCCCGATCGCGATCGTGCTCGCATACATGAAGGGCGCGCTGATCAACCCGCCGAGCCCAGGCAAGAGGACCTTGGCCGCGGTGGTCGCGATCCGCGAGCCGAGCAGGCTCAGGCCGACCGTGGCGCCGATCCGCAGGATCAGGTGCTGCGCGGAGTCGCGGGTCACGTCAGCGCCGTAGACGTTCCCGATCCCGACCACCATGCCCACGTGCAGGGGCATGACCGCGACCACTTCGCTGAGGGGAATCGGCAGGATCGTGAGCGCCGCCGCCGCGTAGCCGCACTTCTCGCTCAGGTCGCGCGCCGCTTCTTCGCGCTGGCTGGGGGAGAGCGGCTTCTTGCCTTTGCCGCCGAGGAGGTCTGAGAGCACCGACGCCTCCTAGAAGTCCTGCGGTCCCTGGGGCCCCGAGTGGATTCGCTCGAGCAGGTAGCCGAGCCCGACGCCGAGGGCCATGCCGATCAAGAGGGTCACGATCTGGTTACTGACCCCCAGCTTGCGGGCCAAGGTCACGCCGATGCCCGTGCCCGCGATGAACCCTCCCCAGTAGAAGAGGTCTGCGGTCGTGTAGTTGGGTCCCTTCACGCGTCTTCCTCGCTCTCAGTGCTCCCCGAGAGCTGCGATCGTAACCCTCTCGCGCCGAGCCTCAACGGAGGTTCGCAGCCAGACCTGCGCGCACGCCGTCCAGGACGGTCAGCTTGAGCAGGCAATCCAGCGCGAAGAAGCCCAGCCCGAGCCCCCACAGCCAGCGCTTCTGACGCGGGGTCCCCAGCGGCACCCCGCTCAAGCGCGCCAGCGAGGCCTGCGCGACGACCAGGGCCAGGAGCGAGTAGCCGATCCCGCGCGTCAGCGACCACGGGTGCCAGCCCAGGGCCAGCGCGACCGGCGCGCTCTCGCTGTGGGTCAAGAGCTGCCCCACGTAGTAGTTCATCAGGTCGACTTCGTAGAAGCCCTGATAGAAGACGATCATGCCCAGCGAGAGGTAGCCGAGCAGGATCACCGCCACCAGCAGCTGCAGGTGGAAGGGCAGCCAGTTGCCCACCAGGTATTCGTCGTTGACCCCGGTGCGGATCCAGCGCTCCTGCAGCCCCCAGTAGTCCGCGCCGCCCGGGAGGCAGGGGTCCATGAGCTCGGGGTAGGCCGCCGAGAGGCCGATCGCGACCGCCGAGTGGGCCGCGTAGACCACGCCCACCACCGCCACGCACGCGCCGACGCGCTCGCTGCGCAGCGCCGAGAGGAAGAGCGCGAACAGGAGCAGGGCCGTGATCGGCTGGTGGAGGTTGGTCCCGAAGGGCGCCGAGAGCGCCACGGGCAGCGCCCCGACCAGGATCGCGATCGGGAGCCAGCTCCAGGCGCGCCAGCCCTCGCCGCGGAAGAGGGGCAGGAGCGTCCCCGCCGACTGCCAGCAGGAGCGTCGAAACGCGAGCGGCGCCCCCACCACGCCCAACCACTTGCCCGTCGCGGCCGCCCCGGATCCAGCAGGAGTGGACTCGGGGGGCTCGGAGGGGTCGGGCGGAGCGGTGGACGCGCCGTCGTCGCTCGTTGGTGGGGCCGCGCTCAGCGCTGGCCGATCAACGCCGCGGAATCGGAATGATGAAGATTCCGGTCGTCTTGTAGAGGATCAGGTTCCCCACCCCAAAGATCAGGATGAAGATGACCCAGCCACCCATCCCGCCGCCTTCTTCGTCGCCCATGGCTGCTCCCTTCTGCCGTTGGCGCCGACGCCCGCAGGCCTCGACCCGACCTCACTAACTTAGCTCGCGCTCGACAGAGTGGCCACCCCACTCAAGACCTCCTCCAGCAGCGCCCTCTGCGGGTCACGGGTCCGCTCGGCCCGCTGGGCGGCGAACTCGAGCACCTCGAGCAGCGCCGGATGCGGGGGCCCGCGCCGCGCCAGCTCGAGGGCGCGCTCGCGCTGCGCGGGGGTGCCCGCGACCAGGGTCCGCTTCAGTAAGCGGGCATAACCACGCGGATCGGCGCGAAACAGAAGGGGCCCGACCACCTCGGCGCGGAGCAGCGGGCCCTGGGGCTTGGGCGGGAGCTGATCGCCCCGCGGACCGTCCACCGGGCCTGCGACCTCGGGCTCTTGACGCATCCACACCCGGTAGAGGGCCTCGCGGTCGAGCGCGCTGAGGCTGGTCACGCTCGCGACGCTCGCCTCGCCGCGCGCGATCGCCGCGGCAGCCTCCAGCGCGGCCTGGGTGCCGGCGGGATACTTCTCGCGCACGTAGCGCTCGAAGAAGGCGCGGTTCAGCCCGACCGCGGCCCCGATCGGAACGCTCACCAGGAGCACGGCCAGCAGGAGCACCATTTGCCCGCGCGGGGTGCGGAGGAAGCGCTGCAGCTCGCTCGGCTCCGAGCCGCGCTTGGCCTCCTCGCCCGGCGCCGCCGCCGCCGCGGTCTCGCCCGCGGCCTCGCCCTCGCGCTGGGCTTCGCGCTCACGGCGGCGCTTGTTCCGCCTCCGCTCGGCCTTACCCACGCTGGACCCTCCCCAAGAGGACGCGCGTGCGGGCCGCGCTCCAGCGCTCGAGCAGCGCCAAAGCGACCACCAGGCCGAGCGCGAAGGCCCCAAAGCCAGCCGCGCTGCGAGCCGCGAAGAAGTGGATCAGGCCCAGGGTCGAGGCCGCGCCAGTCACGACGCCCGAAGCCAGCACGATCGGACCCATGGTCGCGCCGCGCACCATGGCCTCGCGGAAGGGGTAGCCGCGCAGGACCGAGACCATGGACCAGCGCGCCGCCCCCTCGACGACCAGCCAGGCCACGCCCACGTGCAGGAGCGCGTGGAGCGGGTCGCGCCAAGCCCAGGCCAGGAGCAGCGAGAGCGCGAACAAGGCCGGGTAGAAGAGCGTGACCAGGATCGCCTTGCGCACGCCGGCCAGGAAGCGCGCGGCGTCGACGAGGGGCGCGCTCTCGAGCAGGAACACCGCCCCGCTGTCGCGGCTGAAGCTCACGTTCTGGACGATCGGCGGCACGGCCGAGGCCAAGAGCGCGATCACGGCGATCGGCAGCACGGCGCTGGTGTCGCTGGCCCGCAAGGGGTCGCCGCAGTTGCCCGTGGCCACCGCCAGGAGCGCCGCGCCGCCGGCCATGCTGAACAGGGGCCAGGAGCGCATTTTCAGCTCGGGGTCGCGCGAGAAGTGGGCCCGCGTCAGCCAGAAGCCAGCGCCCTCGACGCGCCCGCGCGCGAAGAGCCGCGTCAGCAGGCCGCCGCTGACGCTGCCCGGCAGGACCGGGTGCGGGAGCGCCGCCCGCCGCCAGGCGGCGCCGCCGACCTGGAGGTTGCCGTAGGCGCGCCCGAGCTGGAACACGGCGGCCGCGAGCAAGACCAGCACGGCGAAGGCGCCCACGGCCGCCACGGTCAGCACGCCCGGAGTCGGCCCCTCCCGCGCCGCGAGGTCCACCCAGCGCGCCAGCCACATGGGCGGCAGC
>CALDQK010001101.1 GCA_937911525.1 uncultured bacterium | reverse complement strand
TGGTCCACCGCGACCTCAAGCCCGAGAACGTGATCGTGCGGCCGGACGGCTCGCCGGTGCTGATCGACTTCGGGATCGCGCTCGACGAGGGCGAGGTCGAGCGGCTGACCCAGACCGGGGCGCTGGTCGGGACGCTCCATTACATGGCGCCCGAGCAGCTCACGGCCTCGCGCGACGCGGTCGGCCCGCACACCGACGTCTACGCGCTGGGGCTCGTGATCTACGAGCTCTTCACCGGACGCGCCGCTCTTCAGTCGGACACCACGGTCGCCAAGCTGGCCGAGCAGATCTCGCAGGGGATCGACGTCCGCACCCGCCGGATCGACGCCAGCCTCCCGCCTGCCCTGGATCGGCTCCTGGCGCGGGCCTGCGCTCCCGCCCCGGAGGAGCGCTTCGCGGACGCGGCGCAGCTGGCGGCGGCGCTGCAGGAGCTCGAGCTGACCCCGCCCCGGCGCGCGCCGCTGGGGATCGGCTTGCTCGCGCTGGCGGGCTCGTGCGCGCTCCTCGCCTTCGCGCTCCTGCGCTCCGGCGCCGAGGGCCAGGCGCTCGCCCCCACGCCCACGTCCACGCCGGGCGCGAGCCCGCCGACCCCTGCCGCGACGCCTTCGCTCGCGCAGCTCACGCCCGAAGAAGAGCGCCTCGCCTCCGACGAGCTGCGGGAGCTGGCGCGCAGATCGGCGCGAGAGCGGCTCGCCGACCTGGCGCGCTGGCGCAGGCGCTACCCCAGCCACCCCCAGAGCGAGCGGGCCGGGGAGCTGTGGGACGAGACGCTGCGGGGCGCGCCGCGGCAGATCCTCCGCTACCCCAAGCTGAAAGCCGGGATCGTGACCGAGCTCGAGTGGTGGGGGAAGCGCCTGGTGGCCATGAGCGACAGCGGCGCCCGCGCGCTGAACCTCGACCCGGAGGCGAAGAAGCCGCGCTTCGAGCGGCTGACCAAGCAGCGCGCAGCCATGGCCTCGAGCGGAGCGGGGAGGCTCTGGCTGGGCGTCGGCTCGCGCCTGTGGCGGCTCGAGCCGGACGGCTCGCGGGGCTTCGAGGTCAAGCTCAAGAGGGTGTCGATCTTCGCCTTGGCTCCGCGAGGCGAGACGATGGCGATCTTCAGCGCGAAGGGTGGAGTGTTCCTCTACCACCTCGAGACCAAGCGCCTGCGTCGCCTGGTCAAGGGCGGCGGTCCGCTCGAGATCGGCGCCCGGATCGCGTTCCTCGCCGACGGAAGCCTGATCGCGATCCGCCGAGGTCAGGGGGCCTTCAAGGCAGGCGCCTCCCTCTTCCAGTGGTGGTCGAGCCAGCAGCTCGCCGGCTGGCAGAAGTCGAAGAGCGAGCTCGTGCCCGCCTTCAAGGTCGGTCAGCCGGGCGGCGTGTGGGCGCTGACCCCGCACCCGAGCAGGGCCGAGGCGGCGATCGGGAGCACGATCAACCTGCTCGTGCTCTTCACGCCGCCCGACGGGCTCGTGAAGGTCATCCCGAGCTCCGACCGCGGCGCGACCTTCCCCGTCAGCACGAAGTCGAGTGTGCGCTGGGTCGGCTACGGCCGCGGCGGGAAGCTCTACGTGATCAGCTCGGACCAGCAGGTGGACGGGGCCTGGATCGACGCCTTCGACCCGAGCTACGAGCGGACCTGGCAGGTCAAGCTCCCCAAGCTGTCCCGCGTCGGGGCCCTCGACGCCGAGGCGCGGCGGCTCTACGTCGCGACCGAAGGGGATCGCATCGAGGTCTGGCAGCTGCAGTAGGCCAAGGGGCCGAAACTAGCCCTGCATCGCACCCCGGTCCGTTTGCTGGGCTGGTAATCTCCTCGGGCATGAGCCGAGGCCCGAGGTCCGCGAGCTTGGGGCAGCTGGCGGTCCACGCCAAGCTGATCTCCCGTGAGCAGTGCCAGTCGCTGCGGGGCTACCAGAGCAGCCGCATCAAGAGCGGACGTCCGATCTCCTTTGGGCGAATGCTGGTCGCGGGCGGGATCGCGTCGCGGGACCTGCGCCGCCTGCTCCGCACCGGCGCGCGGCTCCTGGCCGTTCGCTGCGACTACTGCGGCTGCCGGGTTCCCCAAGAGGACATGCCGCGGCGACGCGAATACCCCTGCCCCGAGTGCCAGACGCCCATGCTGCCCTTCGCGCCCTTCGCGAAGCGGGCCGAGCCCAGCGTGGCCGAGGAGACCCAGCCCTTCGGCCAGGTGCTCCCGCTGCCCGGGGAAGGCTCGGAGGGCGGGACCTTCGACGAGCGCCTGGTCGCGCCGATGCCCGCGCCGGCCGAAGGGACGATGCACTTCCGCGACGTGATCGCGCTGCCCGGCTCGCAGGAGCTCTCGCCGCGCTCGGAGGAGGAGACTCAGTTCGCCTTCGAGGACCTGCTCAACGCAGACTCGGGTGACGACCAGCCTGCCGTGGCCGGGCTGCGGCCCAAGCTGAGCCGCTCGCCTGCGAGCTCGGCGGGCGTCAGCCAGAGCGCAGTCGGCTCGGGCTCCGCTGAGGACGAGCCGGGGCTGGCCTTCCGCCAGATCGGACCCTTCGAGCTGGAGCGGACCCTGGGCGAAGGCTCGGTGGGGCGGGTGTTCCTTGGGCGCCACAGCGAGAGCGGAGAGCGGGCCGCGATCAAGGTCCTCCGCCCCGCGAGCGCGCGGGACGCCGAGTTCCTCAAGCGCTTCGAGCAGGAGGTCCGGGCGGCCTCCAAGCTCTTGAGCCCCTACCTGGTCCGGGTGATCGAAGGGGGCCGCGACGAGGCCCTCGGGCTGCACTACCTGGGCATGGAATACCTCGACTGCGGCTCGCTGGGCGACCTGCTCGAGCACACCCCGGTCCTGACCGAGCGACGCGCGCTCGAGATCGGCCGCGACGTGTGCAAGGCGCTCGAGGTCACGAGCCAGGCCGGGATCATTCATCGCGACATCAAGCCGCACAACGTGCTCCTCGGCCGGGACGGCAAGGCCAAGCTGAGCGACCTCGGCATGGCCAAGGACCTGGGCGAAGAGACCCAGATCACCGCCACGGGCGTCGTGGTCGGCACGCCCCTCTACATCGCGCCCGAGCAGGCGACCGGCAAGCCCGTCGACCACCGGACGGACCTCTACTCGCTCGGGCTCTGCCTCTATCAAATGCTCACGGGCAAGCGGCCCTTCGCCGAGGACGACGCCCCCGCGCTCGAGATCATCGTGCGCCACCTGCAAGAGGACCTCCAGGACCCGCGCCTGTCCAACCCCCAGGTCGGCGACGGCGCAGCGCAAGTCGTGCGCGGTCTGACGGCCCGCGAGCCCGACCAGCGCTACGCTTCGGCCGGCGCGGCCCTGCGCGACTTCGAGCTCGTCCTGGCCGGGCACCCGCCCATGGGCGCCAGCGATCCGACGCCCGCTTCTGCGCTCGCCGAGCCGACCGTCAAGATGGTCCTGCCCGCGGGCAAGGACGGAAAGCCCTCGCTGCCCCCCATGGCGGAGGAGACCCTGCCCGTGGCAGGGCCCGCGCCGATCGCCCCCCAGCCGCTCGCCCCTGCCGGAGGGAGCTCCCCGGGGACCGGGCGTGTGCTGCTCTGGCTGCTGCTGGCCCTGGTCGTGATGGGCGCGGCCGCTGCCGGAATCGCGCTCGCGCTCCGCAAGGCCGCGGCCTGAAGCGAGGGGCGTGAGCGAGCTCGTCCCTGGGAGCCGGGTGGAGGGCCACGAGGTCGTCCGCCTCCTCGGGCGCGGCGGCATGGGGGCCGTCTACGAGGTGCGTCACCTGGCGACCGGCGCGCGCCGCGCGCTCAAGACCCTCGACGCAGGCGCCGAGCCCGAGGAGCGCCAGCGCCTGCTGCGCGAAGGCCAGGCGCTGGCCCGGGTCAGTCACCCCAGCCTGCTGCAGGTGCACCAGGCGGGCGAACACGGGGGCCGGCCCTACCTCGTCCTGGAGTATGCCGCCGGGGGGAGCCTGCAGGAGCGGGCCGCTCGCGCCCCGCTCGAGGTCGACGAGGCGCGGCGGCGCTTCGCTCGCGCGGCTGAGGGCCTGGCCGCCCTGCACGCAGCCGGGATCGTCCACCGCGACATCAAGCCGGAGAACCTGCTCTTCACGGCCGATGGCGCGCTCAAGCTCGCCGACTTCGGCCTCGCTCGCATCAGCCACGCGACGCGCCTGACCCAGACCGGCACCCTGCTGGGGACCCCCCTCTACATGGCGCCGGAGCAGGCGCGGGCAGAGGCCACGACGGCGGCCGCGGACGTCTACGGCCTCGCGGCGAGCTTGTTCTTCGCGCTCCTCGGGCGCCCTCCCCTCGAGAGCAGCGGGAGCGTGCTGGCCACGCTGGCGCGACTGCAAGACGATGTGCCGCCGCGCCTCGACTCCCTTCGCCCCGCTGTCCCGGCGGAGGTCTCTGAGCTGGTCGCCCGTGCCCTGAGCAAGGATCCCCGTGAGCGGCCGCGCGCGAGCGAGCTGGCGACGTCCTTGCTGAGCGAGGACTGCGCGCCGACTGCGCGTCGGACGCCGCTCGCCGCGCTCGCGCTGGGGGGGCTCTTGCTAGCAGGTCTCCTGTGGCTCGCCAGCTCGCGCTCCGGGGAGAGCTCCCGCTCCACCCAGGCCTCGACCCCAGCGGCCGCTGCGAGCGAGGGCCAAGCGCCCTCCTCCGGCAAGCCCCTGACCGCTCGGGACCCGATCGTCCTCAGCTCGGTCACGATCCTGCGAGAGCTCCTGCAGGCAGCGGAGCAGCTCCCACCAGGTGAGCGGCCGGCCTTGCTCCAGGTGAGCGGCCAGCGTCGAAAGGAGCTCTCGGGCAAGCCTCCCCGGGCGCTGGTGGACTTGGCCCAGCGCAGCCTCAGGTCGGAGCGAGCGGCCAACCGGGCAGCTTCGCTCTCCTTGCTCGAGCTTGGCTACGCCACCTGGGCCGTCGAGGAGCTCCGGGACGACGAGCCTGGGCGGCAGATCCTGCTGGAGCTCCTGGTCCTGACGGGTATGCGTGAGGCCCTGCACTCACTCGCCAGGGCGCCCCTCGGGCGAAGCGCTGGGCCGGTGTCGGAGCTGCACTCGGAGTTCGAGTCGCTGGCTGACACGCTGGACTTGTGGACGCTCGTGGAAGGGCTCACCGCCAAGCAAGAGATTGGATTCAGAGGGATCGGCGGTCTCTGGCGCAAGGCCTTCGATCAGCTCTGGCCCGTGCCGAGCAACGAGCCCTGGAGGCTCGCGCGGCGAAAGCTCCAGGCGGAGCAGCTCGAGGCGTCGCTAGAGGCGTACTGCCACGCCCTCGACGACCGGGAGCTGACCGGGCGGGAGCAGCGGATCGTGGCCGGGGAGCTGCAGCGGGTGGCCGAGGCGCGCTGGATCCCCCCAATCGCGAAGCTCCTGGAGGTGAGCGAGCCCAAGGGACTGGCGCGTCGGCTGGCGGAGCTGGAAGCTGCGCTGGACCGGGTGCTGAAGCGCGTGAGCTGGGCGCGGGGGCACTACCTTCGCGCACGGCTCCTCGCGCGAGCAGGGCGGGCTGGCCCGGCTCGCGCCGAGCTCGAGCGGGTGTTCGCGCTCGACCCCTGTGTGCTCCCGGCGCGGAGGCTCAGCTCATCGCTCTGGCTCCAGCAGGAGGATCAACGCTTCGTGGGCGAGTTCGAACTCTGCCGGCTGGCCCGCGGGGTGGACGTCTGGGACCAGGTCGCGTTCCTGAGCGCGCTGCGGAACGCTCTCGTCGACTTCGCGGCGACGCCTGAGAACTGGCGCCGCTACGAGCAGGAGCGCGAGCTCCTGCTCGAGTTGATCGAAGACCTGCCGCCGGGCAAGAAGAGGGACGATCA
>CALDQK010001100.1 GCA_937911525.1 uncultured bacterium | reverse complement strand
ATGCGAGAGGGCGGCATCGCCCGGTTTTGGTTTTTCCTCATCCCTGCCAGAGTGCCGAATCGCGCCCCCTCGCATTTTGGGCGCGTTTGTCGGAAGGCGCGATTTATGACTTTTTGGACAAGGGCTGCGATGCGCGCATCTGAAAGCCGGCACAGCGCACGAGACCGCAGCCCCGTCGACATCCGACGCACCGGGCCCACGCAGCGAGCGCTCCCTCTCCGTGGCGCTCGTCCGCCTGGCTGCCCTCGCTCCGGCGCGAGCCCTCGACCTGCTGCGAGAGGCGCTTGGGCTGCGCCGCGCGCTCTTCCGCAAGGACCCCGCCAGCCGTCAGGCCCGCCGGGACCTGTTCGTCGTGCTCAGCACGCTGGGGACACGGACGGGCGAGGTCGGTCTGCTCGAGGAGGCCCTCGCGCTGGCGCGCGCCGCGCTCGTGGCCGAGCAGCAGGGCGGCGAGGACGAGCAGGAGCCCAGCGCCGAGGCGCGGGCCGACTTGGCCTCGGCGCTCGAGGCTTGCGCGGTGACCCGGGCCCGCGCGGGCGACTTCGCGCGCAGCCAGGCGGCCTTCGAGGAGGTCCTGCGCCTGCGAGAGGCGTTGGCCGCCGCGGCCCCTCAGGACCTGGAGGCCGCCCGCGCCCTCGGCTTCGCGCTCAACAACCTGGCGCGAGTCGCGCAGCGCCGCGGGGACCACGACGCGGCTTGGGGGCACTTCGCCCGCTCGCTCCGGCTGAGCTGCCGCCTGCTCGAGCGCGCGCCACGCCGCGCCGCGCTCCAGGCCGACCTGTACACGTCCCTGGCCCGTCTGGCCGCGCTCGCGATCGAGCTCGAGCGAGGAGACGAGGCCCGCGAGCCCTTGCGGGAAGTCCAGGCTCGGCTCGAGCAGCTGCGCGCGGCCCAGGTTCCCCTGGACTCGCGCCTGGAGCGCCTCGTGGTGGACCTCGCCGGTCGCTGGGGACGTTAGAGGCCCGGTTGGATATCCCGCCTGCGAGCTCGCTCGGCCTCGCGACCGAGCTCTTCTTCGCGCAGCGCGGACCTGCAGGGTCGATCCCTTCGGTGAGAACTCCCACGAGACCTCTAGCCGTTGACGGCCTTCATGCTGGCCTCGGGGTAGCGGGTCCCCGCCACGGCGTCGCGGGGGACGACCGCGTCGAGGCGCGCCACGTCCTCGGCGCTGAGCTCGACCTGCAGCGCGCCCCAGTTCTCGGCCAGGCGCTCGGGGCTGGTCGTGCCGGGGATCGGGAGCGTGCCCTTGGCCACGTTGTAGGCCAGGGCCAGCTGGGCCGGCGAGCAGCCCTTGGTCCCCGCCAGGGCCTCGACCTGGCGGACCAGCTCGAGGTTCTTGGCGAAGTTCTCCCCCTGGAAGCGCGGGTTGTTGCGCCGCCAGTCGTCGGCGGGCAGGTCGTCGAGGCTCTCGAAGCGGCCCGTCAGGAAGCCGCGCCCGAGCGGGCTGTAGCTGACGAAGGTGATCCCCAGCTCCTGGCAGGTCTGGAAGAGCTCGTCCTCGGGGTCGCGCGACCAGAGCGAATACTCGGTCTGGAGCGCGGCGATCGGGTGCACGGCGGCGGCGCGGCGGATCGTGGCGGGGGCGGCCTCGGAGAGGCCCAGGTAGCGCACCTTGCCCTCCTGCACCAGCTCGGCCATGGCGCCGACCGTGTCCTCGATCGGGGTCTCGGGGTCGACCCGGTGCTGGTAGTAGAGGTCGATCGTCTCGATCCCCAGCCGCTTCAGGCTCGCCTCGCAGGCCTGCTTGACGTATTCGGGCTTGCCCGAGATTCCGGTGAAGGAGCCGTCCTCCCCGCGCAGGACCGCGAACTTGGTCGCGATCACGGCCTGCTCGCGGCGCGCGCCGGCCAGGGCGCGCCCGACCAGCTCCTCGTTGTGGCCGACCCCGTACATGTCCGCGGTGTCGAAGAAGTTCAGGCCGAGGTCGAGGGCCTTGTGAATGACCCCGATCGAGGCCTCCTCGCGGGCCGAGCGCTGCTGGGCGTCGCCGTAGAAGTCCGACATGCCCATGCAGCCGAGGCCGATCGACGATACCT
>CALDQK010001099.1 GCA_937911525.1 uncultured bacterium | reverse complement strand
CCAGCCCCTCCGGCGCGCGGGGGTGCTCGCCGAGGAAGCGGGCCCGCTCGGCGGCGGCCTCGCGCTGCCCCTGAGCCAGGAGGGTCAGCGCGTCGGCGCCCAGGCCGCGCGGGTCGGCGCTGGCCTGGTCGCTGTCGAGGGCGGGCACCTCGACCGCCTGGCCGGCGCGGGCGCGCGCCAGGCGGGCCAAGGCGCGCAGGACCAGGCGCTGGTGCTCGGCGCGGGCGCCCTCCTCCTCGCGCAGGGCGCCGAGGTGGCGCAGGAGGGCGCGCTCGTCGAGGGGGCGCTGGCCGAGGAGCTCGGGCGCGCCGACGCGGAGGGTCCACAGCTCCGCGGCGCGCAGGGCAGGGGAGCCGCCGCCGAGGAGGAGCAAGGCGCCGAGGGCCAGGGCGGTCGAGACCCCGGCCAGCGCCGCCAGGAGCCCGCGCCGGCGGCGGGGGGCGGCGCCCCAGTCGAGGGAGGAGGCGGTCTCGGGCGCCGCCAGCGCCGCCAGGGCCGCGTCCAGGTCCGGGCGGCGGGCGGGGTCCTTGCGGAGCAAGCCCAGGACCAGGCGCTGAGCCGCGGGGGAGATCGCGGGGTTCAGCTCGCGCGGCGGGCGGGGCGGGGCGAGCAGCACCGCGCGCAGGGCCACCAGCAGGTTGGGGGCCTCCTCGAGCTGGAGCGGGTTGGCGCCGGTCAGCATTACGTAGAGCAGGGCGCCCAGGCCGTAGACGTCGATGCTCGCCACGTCGCTCTGCCCCTGGAGCTGCTCGGGGGCGAGGAAGTTGGGCGTCCCGACGACCTCGCCGGTGCGCGTCAGGCGGAGGCTGCCGACGCGGTCGCTGATCGCGAGGCCGAAGTCGACCAGCACGGGGCGCCCCTGCTCGTCGAAGAGCACGTTGCTCGGCTTGAGGTCGCGGTGCAGGACGCCGCGCTCGTGGGCGTGCTGGAGCGCGAGGGCGATCTCGCGCGCGATCCTCAGCGCCTCGCCCTCGGGCAAGGGCCCCTGCTCCAGGCGCTCCTCGAGGGAGCCGCCCGAGAGCAGGTCCTGGACGAGGTAGGGGCGCCCGCCCTCCAGGCGGGCGGCGTGGATCCGCACCACGCCGGGGTGGTCGAGGCGCGCCGAGAGCTCGGCCTCGCGCCGGAAGCGGGCGCGGGCGCGCTGGGCGCCCTCGTCCCCCGCGCGGGCCAGGACCGTCTTGAGCGCGTAGCGGACCTTGGTCTGGCAGTGCTCGACCTCGAGCACCTGGCCCATGCCGCCCGCGCCCAGGCTGCCGATCACGCGGTAGTCCCCGTAGTCGTCGGCGGCGGGGTCGAAGACCCGGCCGTCCTCGCTGGTCAGGGCGAGGTGGCGCTCCGAGAGCAGGTCGGAGGTCTCGGAGGTCGGCTGGACCTCCGCGGCGGGGAGGGGCGCCGTCTCGTCCGCGCGCAGGCGCGGGTCGAGCTCGACCAGCCGGCGCGAGAGGGCCCCCACCAGCTCGGGCTCGACCTCCCCCTCGTGGCGGAGCAGGGCCCGCAGTCCGCGCTCGACGCCGGTCAGCGAGAGCTGATCGGCGCGCTCACGCAGCTCGGCCAGCGCGCGGGGATCCCCCCGCCAGAGGCCGGCCTCGAGGTCGTCGATCTCCTGCACCCCCGCATGATCGCGAGTGTGGGGGGCCTTGTCGAAGGCCCGACCGCGGACTTCACCCGCCGCTCACGAAGCGAGCCTGCGAGGAATCCACGCCAGGACCGCCCTGAGGCTGGAATCACGGTTGCGTGGGATTAACGCGTCGCGTTACTCTCTCGGGCAAGGGGAATCCATGAGCGAGCAGGCTGAGCACTCGGCCCAAGACGGTGAGGAGCGCCCGGAGCGCAAGGGCGGCTTGTTCTACAAGCTGGCCCTCGCCGGGGTCGGCGGCGTCATGCTCGCTCAGGAGGAGATCACCAACTTCTTCCGGCGCCCGGCGCCGGCGGAGGTGGACCCTGAGTCCGAAGAGGAGGCCCCGCCGCTCGTCGCGGAGCCGAACCCGGCCACGGCCTGGATCGACTCCACGATCGAGGGCGTGCTGCACACCCTCAGCCTGCCCAGCCGGGCCGACGTGGACGAGCTGACCCGTGAGGTCGAGGCGCTGCGTCAGCGCCTGAGCTCGCTCCAACGCGACTAGGGACACAGCACAGGACACCCATGCGAACGATCAAGCGCTACTCGAACCGCAAGCTCTACGACACCGTGGACAAGCGCTACATCACGCTCGACCAGATCGCGGAGCTGGTGCGGGACGGCCAGGACATTCGGGTGGTCGAGAACCAGACCGGCCAGGACCTGACCAACATTACGCTCAGCCAGATCCTGTTGGAGCAGGAGAAGGCCAACAAGAGCAACATCCCCAAGTCCTTCTTCATGAACCTGATCCAGCGCAGCTCGACCTCGGTCGCTGACTTCTGGAAGAAGAACGTGCTGACCTACTTCGACTCCGAGGAGAAGATCGAGCAGAACGTCGACGCGCTGGTGGCCAAGGGCGACCTCGAGCAGGAAGAGGCGGCCCAGCTCAAGTCGGAGATCAAGTCGCGCAGCCAGACCTTCCGCCAGCGCCTGGACGAGCTGGTCGAGGCCCGCGTCCAGGCCGTGCTCGGGGCGCTGCACATTCCCAGCAAGGCCGAGATCGACGGCCTGCGCCAGCAGATCAAGGAGCTCAACGCGCAGCTCGACGAGCTCGGCGCCGCGTCGGCCAAGTCCGGCGAGGAATAGCTCGCGAATCAGGAACAACCGAGGGGAGCTGTCGCTTTGGCGACAGCTCCTTTGCTTTGCCGCCGGTCACCGGCCAGGCGGGGGCGGCCGGACG
>CALDQK010001098.1 GCA_937911525.1 uncultured bacterium | reverse complement strand
TGGCTGGCCTCGAGCCGCTCCATGGCGTCGGGCAGGACCGGGAGCACCGCGGCGGGGTCGGGCTGGTTGGCGGGTTCGGCGCTGACGAGCACCCGCAGCTCGTGGTCGAGCAGGAGGGCGTCCCGCAGCACGAGGCCGTTCTGCTGCTGGGCCAGGCTGCGCAACACGGGGCCGGCCGCCTCGCGCCCGGCCTCGCTGCCCGAGAGCCCGAAGGCGTGGTGCGCGGCCTGGAGGCGCTGGACGATGGCCAGGGTCCGCGCGTCGAGCCCGCCGCTGGCCTGGACCGCGAAGCCGACCAGCCCGCGCTGCTGCTGCGCGAAGCGCGCGTCGCCCTCGCTCAGCCGCCGCAGGGTCAGGGGAGGAGCCGTCGCCAGCTCGACCTCTTCCCACTCCAGCTCGCTGCCGGCGCGGAGCTCGACCTCGACCCCCGCCAGGGCGCGCAGCTGGTCCAGATCGGGGATGCGGACGACGCCGCCGAGGACGAGGCCCAACCCGGCGCGCTGGGTGTCGGGCTCGGCGCTCATTCGGCCCCGATCGCGTGGACCTCGAGCCCCGACACGCTCAGGCCGGTGCGGGCCTCGACCGTGCTGCGCAGGGCGGCGGCCGAGGCTCCCAGCAGGCCGGTGTCCCACAGGCGCAGGGTCTTGTCCTTGGACGCGCTGGCGAGCAGCTCGCCGTCGTTGGACCAGGCCAGGCCGTCGACGAAGTCCTCGTGGCCGAGCAGGGTGCCCACGCAGGCCTGGGCCTCGACGTCCCACACCCGCACGGTGCGGTCCCAGGCCGCGCTGGCGAGCAGGCCGCCCTTGGGGTGGAAGCTGAGCTCGCGCACGGGCTCGCTGTGCCCCGCGAGCTTGCCGAGCAGCTTCCCGTCGCTGCCCTGCCAGAGGAAGATCACCCCGTCGTCGCCGCCGCTGACCAGGAGCGCGCCGTCGGGCGACCAGCGCAGGCTGTGCACGTTGCCCTCGTGGCCCTTCAGCTCGAGGAGCTTGACGCCGGCCTCGACGTCCCACACCCGCACGACCTTGTCCTGACACGCGCTCGCGAGGCGCTTCCCGTCCGGGGCCCAGCTAACGTCCCACACGCTCTCGGGGTGGGCCAGCTGGGCCAGGGCGGCCTCCGACTCGAGGTTCCAGATCCGCACGCTCTTGTCGGTCGAGCAGGTCGCGATCCGCTCGTGGTCCGGCGCCCAGCTGAGCGAGGTCACCGTCTCCTCGTGCCCGCTGCGCGCCACGACGAGCTTCCCGCTCTCGACGTCCCACACCCGCAGGGTCTTGTCCTCGGACGTGCTGGCCAGGCGCTTGCCGTCGCGCGCGAAGCTGACGCTCAGGACGGTCCCCTCGTGCCCGGCGAGGGTCAGCCGCGGCTTGGCCGCGCCGGGCTGCCAGAGGGTGATCTCCTTGCCGCTCGCGCTCGCGTATTCGCTCGCCGTCGGGGACCAGCCCAGCGCCGTGAGCGGAGCGTCGAACTCGTGGCGCTCGCGCTCGAGGCCGAGCTGCGTCGTCCACACCCGCAAGGTGCCGTCCTTGCTCGCGCTCGCGACCCGCTTGCCCTCGGGGTCCCAGGCGACCGCGATCACGTCCTTCTTGTGCCCTGCCAGGCGGAGCAGGTCCTCGCCGCTGCTGCGCGTGGGGTAGGCCAGCCCGAGGGTCCGGTCCCAGGAGGCGGTCGCGAGCGCGGTGTCACAGGACCAGGCCAAGTCGACCACGGCGTCCTCGTGCGCGAGGGTCTTGAGCGCGGTGTTGGTCTGGGCGCTCCACAGCCGGGCCGTGCCGTCCTCGCTCCCGCTGGCCAGGAGCAGCCCGTCGCGCGACCACGCCACCCGGGTCACGGTCCGCTTGTGCCCCTCGAGCGTGGCGAGCAGCTTGCCGGCTCGACTCCAGACCTGGATCACCTTGCCCTTCCCGGCGCAGGCCACACGAGCTCCGTCCGGCGAGAACGCGACCGTGCGCAGCGGCTTGTCGTGCTGGAGCACCGGCCCCGGCTCACCCGCCGGGGTCCACAGGCGGGCGCTCCCGTCGTCGCTGGCGCTGACCAGCAGGTCGCCCTGGGGGCTCCAGGCCAGGGCCCGGACCGTCTTGGTGTGGCCCTCGAGCGGCTTGCGCGGCGTGGGATCGCTCGGGACCCAGAGCCGGACCGTCTTGTCCTTGCCAGCGCTGGCCAGCTGCGAGCCGTCGGGAGCGAAGGCCAGGGTCAGCACGCCCTTGGTGTGTCCCTCGAGGGTGGCCTGGCACTGCCCGCCCGCCCAGAGGCGGAGCGTGCTGTCGTGGCTGGCCGTGGCCAGCAGCTTCCCGTCGGGCGAGAAGCCGAGGGCCGAGACGCCCTTGGTGTGCCCGCTGAGGGTCGCGACCCGCTTGCTCTTGATCCACAGGCCCGCGGTCCCGTCCGCCGAGCCGCTCGCGAGGGTCTTGCCGTCGGGCGCGAAGGCCAGGCACGTCACCGCCTGCTTGTGCCCCGCCAGGATCCGCGTGCCCCAGGCGTGCGCGAGGGCCTGCAGGGCGCGGTCACGCCGCTCGGGCTGGGGCTCCTGCTCGTAGCTCGCCGCGAGGCACACGGCCGCGCGCGGCCAGTCGGCCTTCTCGGCGGCGTGGTCGCCCTTGAGCTCGAGGACCAGCGCCTTGAGCCGGCGGACCTCCTTGGCGAGGGCCTCCGCGCGCACGGCGTCCGCGCTCTTGGGCTCGCTCGGCTTGGGCTCGCTCGGCTCGGGCTCGCTCGGCTTGGGCTCGCTCGGCTTGGGCTCGCTCGGCTTGGGGTCGTCGGGCGCCGCGAGGACGACGCCTGCGCCGAGGGCCAGGCCGAGAGAGAGGCCGCAGAGGGAGAGAGTGTGGCGCTTCATGAGTCGCTCCTGCGGTGGGCCCAAAGCGAAAGGGTCGAGGGCGTGACGAGCGGGCAGGGCGGCGCATTCTAGGGGCAGCGGGGCCGACGCGCAGTCCTCGCTCCCAGGCTCCTGACAAGGAGTTGCTCCGGCGGCCGCTTCCGGTCAGGCTAGGGGCATGCAAGACACGACGCTCACCTGCGGCGCCTGCAGCGGCTCCTTCGTGTTCACGGCCTCCGAGCAGGCCTACTACGCCGAGCGGGGCTTCCAGTTCCCCAAGCGCTGCCGCTCGTGCCGCCAGGCCCGCCGCCGCGGCCGCCGGCGCAGCCAGCAGAGCTCGATCTCGGGCTCTCTGCCGGCCATGAAGCCCATGGCGCCGCGCGAGACCTATCCCGCCTCGTGCGTGGAGTGCGGAGAGGACATGAAGATCCCCTTCCGCCTCCAGAGCCCCCCGCGCTGCCCCGGCTGCTTCTGCGAGGAATACAGCGCCGGGTAGCCCCAATGCGCCAAGCCCAGGCGCCTCCGCCGAGCGACAGCCGCTCAGCATTCAAGTTTGAATTTGAACGGGGAATCAGGATTGGCGGTCGCTGACCTCCAGGCCGCTCGGAGAGATCCTCTTCAACGCAAAGGCGCAAAGACGCCAAGACGCAAAGAGCGCCAGGAGAGAGCGGGGGCGGGCTCCCGTGGCGCGTCCTTGCCGCGTGTGGACGTCCGGCCCCTTCGACTTACGAGCGACGATCTTTGCGGCTCTGCGCCTTTGCGCCTTTGCGTTGAAGGAGGGCTCGGAGCGCCGATCGCGGCTCGTGCAACCCAAGGTCATGGCGGGTGAGACCGAGCGACAGCCGCTCCTGATTCCTGATCAGATTCAAATTTGCAGCCGGTGTCAGAGCGCCTTCGGCTCGCGAGACCCCGTCCCTCCACTCGTCCAACCCGAGTCCGTACGTAGCAGGGGCCCGCGGCCATCCCTGGCGCGGGCCCTCAATGCTCGAGGCGTCGCTAGCGGACTAGAAGCAGGACTCTGCGTCGTCGCGCGTCTCGGCGAAGCGGAAGATCGCGGTCAACCCGAGCAGGTCGAACACCTCCTTCACGCTGGCCGAGGGACGGAGGAACACGATGTCCCCGCCGTTGTCCCGCGCGCGCCCGATCGCACCGACGAACACGCCGGCGCCCGCCGACGAGATGTAGTCGAGCTTCTCCAGCCGAACGATCAGCTTGAAGCAATTGCGACGGAACACCGAAGAGACGAGGTTCTCCATCTCCTCGAAGGTGTGCGCATCCAGGAAGCCCTCCGCCTCGATGTACGCGACCCCGGTGGGGAGCATCTCGTGGTGCAGCTTCAGATCGGGCACGTTTCGCTTCCTTCTCGTCTTCCGAGCGACCCTCGGAGAGGGCGCCCGTTATACCTCGTGCAGTTCGCGGCTGGGAGCTTCACTCGGCCGCGGGCACTTTCTTGACCATCACGAGCTCGTTGACGAAGTCCGAGCCGTCGTGGTTGTAGTAGACGTCGTCCATGATGCGGCGCATCAAGAAGAGCCCCAGCCCGCCCTTGAGACCGAGCGAGATGTGGCGGTGAATGTCGACGGTGTCGGCCAGCTTCTCGCCAGGCTCGAAGCGGACGCCGTTGTCGCGGATCGAGACCTTGAAGTCGACCGAGTCCAGGTTGAGCAGGATCGTGATGTCGCCCTTGCCGCCCTGGTAAGCGTGCTCGACCACGTTGGCCAGACCTTCGTCCACGGCCACGATGATCTTGTTCGACACGTCCTGGGGGAAGGTCGACTGCGCGAGCACCTCGCCCACCACCTGGCGGACGGTGCTCAGGTTCGAGCTGTCGTTGCTGATCGTCAGCGAACGCTCGACGCTCACTAGGCCCCTCCGTTCACGCTGAGCGTAACGATCGTAATGTCGTCGGACTGCTCAGCCGAGCCTCGGTGCGAATCGAGCGCGGTGACCACCGCGTCGACGAAGTCCTTGCTGCTCTTGCCCGCGTGCTCCTTGACCAGCGAGTAGAAGCGGTCGTCGCCGAACTCTTCGGACTCGTTGTTCATGGCTTCGTTCACGCCGTCGGTGTAGGTCACGATCCGGTCGCCGGGCTCCAGCTGAACCTCGGCCTCCTGGATGTTGTTGTCGAAGATCGTGCCCTTGTCGAATCCGAGCGCGATTCCCTTGGGCTTGATCAGCTCGTTCTCTCCTGAGGCCGCCCGGAACAGGACCACCGGGTTGTGGCCGGCGCTGGCGACCTTGAGGGTCCGCGTCTTGACGTTGAGCACCATGTAGGCCGAAGTCACGAACATGCCGCGGCGAATGTCCTTGGCCAGGATCCGGTTGACCTTCTTGAAGGTGTCGCCAGGCGAGACGTTGCGGACCGAGGCCAGCCGGACCAGCGAGCGGGCCATGGTCATGACCATGGCGCCTGGAATGCCCTTGCCGGCGACGTCGGCCACGATGATCCCCAGGTGGGTCTGGTCGATCACGATGAAATCGTAGTAGTCGCCGCCGACTTCCTTGGCCGACTTGTAGTGGCTGTGGATGTCGAGGCCCGGGATCTGCGGGATCCGCTCCGGGAGGAGCTTCTCCTGGATCTCCTTGGCGATGTTGAGCTCACGCTCGAAGGCCTGCCGCTCGACGGCGTTCTCCTGAGCCGTCCTCAGGTTGCGGGCCATGATGTTGAACACGTGCGCCAGCGCGCCGATCTCGTCCGTCGAGCGGACGCGCGACTGGTGCTCCATGTTGCCGCCCGCGACCTCGGCGATGTCGGTCTCGAGCTCGCGGATCGGACCGGTCAGGACGGCCGAGATCAGGACCGTGAGCAGGATGCCCGCCACGGCGCCGCAGAGGGTCACGACCGCGATCCGCTTCCAGAGCTGGTCCTTGACGTCGTCGAGGCGCGCGGCGCGGACGAAGGTCCACAGCTCGGGGGTGAAGCCCTGGGACTCGGCGCGCATCTGCCGGATGGGGTTGCTCATCCGGTATTCGTCGGCGCTCTGCATGTCCTGGATGTCGGCGCCGGTCAGGTCGCGCAGCTTCTTGATCGTGGCCTGGAAGGCCTCCGAGCCGGGCTCGGCCTGGGGCAGCTGGACCTCGATCAGCTGCAGGATCTGCTTCTCCTTCTCGAGGTCCACGCTGACCTGCTTGGAGAAGCGGCGCACGCGCCGCCCGCCGAGGCTGAGCTCGGAGATCTCGACGTCGCCTTCCTTGCCGACGGTCCGCTCGCCGCCCAGGCTGAGCTGGTTGTCGTCGGGGTAGCCGCCGGCCAGCTTGACCTCGTTGCCCTTGCGCTCGATCAGGGTCAGGCGGAGGACCTTGCCGTCGGAGGTCTCGACGATCTCGCGGAAGCGCTGCTTCCAGCGGGCGAGCAGCTCCTCGCGGGTCGGGGCCTTCTCGACGAACACGACCTGCTTGTTGTTCTTGTCCTGGACCTCGCGCTCGGGGGTCTCGACCCAGATCCCGCGGTCCAGGGAGGTCTCGATCGTCTCGACCAGCGCCGCGCCCTGCTCGTTGATCTGGGCGTCCATTTCGCGGGCGGTGATCGAGTAGGTCAGGAAGCCGAGCAGGCCCATGAAGAGGCCGACCACGCAGGCGGTCAGGCCGGCGAACTTGACGCCGATCGAGAGCCCGCGCTGGAAGGGCGTGATCGGCTCGAGCTCCTTCTCCTTGGCCGGATCGGGAGCCGGCTTGCGCCCGCCCTTCTTGACCCGGGTCATCTTCCCGGTGCGCGCCTTCTTGGGCGGTCGCTTCGAGCGTCCGGTCTTGCCCGAGGTCGCCTTGGCAGGGGCCTTGCCGCTGCCGCTCTTGGGGATCCGCTTGCTCACCTTGGTCTGGCGCTCGCTCACGAGATCGGCCCCCCGCCGAGCTTCCCGGCGAAGCCGAGCCCGATCAGGATCACGAGCGCCACCATCAGCAGCACGAGGGTCAGGACCTCGGCCGGCTTCATCCGGTGCTCGCTCTCGACGACGGGCTCCTCGTTGCTGGGTTCGTCCGCGAAGAGCCGGCGCGCGTCGTAGACGTAGCTCAGGCCCGAGTAGACGGTCGCGATCACGGTCAGGATCACCAGCACGAAGGAGGTCCACTCGGCCCAGGCCACGCCCCGGAAGGCGGCCAGGGTCATGAGGACCCACAGGATCGCGAGGCTCTGCACGGCCATCTTGACCTTGCCGGCCCAGCGGCTCGGGAAGGCGTGCCCGCGCGACTCGGCGAAGCCCCGCAAGCCGTCCACCAGCAGCTCACGCGCCAGCATCACCACGACCATCCAGGGCGCCACGAAGGAGCCCTTGATCGGGGTCAACAGCACGAAGGCGCCACATACGACAACCTTGTCTGCGAAGGGATCGACGATCCTGCCGAAGTCGGTCTGCAGGCTCCACCGCCGGGCGACGTAACCGTCTAGGAAATCAGAAAATGCAGCAAGCCAGAAAATAACAGTGGCCCCTGTCAGCAGCAAGCGCTCCCTGGCCACGACCCACCCGGCGACTCCCGCAGCGCCTACCGCAGCCCCCTGGGCGTGTCCGACCAGGGACAGGATCACGAAGAGCAGCAAGGCCAAGACCAGGCGGCTGAACGTGATCACGTTCGGCAGGTTGCGGGGGGGCGTCACGGCTGGACCACGCCTCGGAGGTCGTAGTCCTGGGCGGCCACGATCTTGGCCTGGACCAGGCTGCCCGGCGCGAGGTCCGCGCCCTCGAGGAGCACGAGGGGGTCGATCTCGGGCGCGTCGTAGGCGCTGCGCCCAAACCAGGTCCCCTCGGCGTCGACCCCCTCGACGAGCACGTCGAGGGTCTGGCCGACCTGGGCCTGGGCGTGGGCGAAGGCGATCGGCTG
>CALDQK010001097.1 GCA_937911525.1 uncultured bacterium | reverse complement strand
GAGCCGCCCCCCGCCAACGGCGGGCTGAGCGCGGCGGAGGTGACCAACATCATCAGCGCCGCGGTCGACAACGCCCGCCGCTCGATCGCCGGGATCCGCCTCCCGCGCGGGAGCTCGGTCACGGTCCACGTGGCCGTCGTCGACCGACGCGGGAACATCCTCGGCCTCTATCGCATGGCCGACGGCACGCTCTTCAGCAGCGACATCGCGGTCCAGAAGGCGCGCACGGCCGCCTTCTTCTCCACCGACGGCACCGAGGGCCTGCCGGCCGTGGCCTTCTCGGCCCGCGCGATCGGCTTCCTCAGCCAGCCCTTCTTCCCGCCCGGGATCAACAACACGATCCCCGGCCCCCTGGTCAACCTGCGCGACCTGCTCAACCGCGGCCGGATCCCCGTCGAGAGCCCGCCCAGCAACCGGCTGGTGTTCCCGCCGCCGCGCCTGCCCAGCGACGGCACCACCGACGAGGACGCCTTCACCGGCGGCAACCAGTTCTTCGACGACTACCCCGGCGCGGCCCCCGCCGAGCTGGCCGCGATCCGCACGATCCAGGCCAACACGGGCGGGATCTGCCTGCTCATGGACCGCCCTGACACGACGCCCAACTTCGTCTCGCCCGGCATGCAGTCGGGGATCATGACCTTCCCGGGCGCGGTGCCCCTCTACCGCAACGGCCAGCTGATCGGCGCGATCGGCGTCTCGGGCGACGGCGTCGACGAGGACGACGCGGCCTCCTTCGCGGGCGCCGCGATCGGCTTCCAGGCGCCCCAGCAGATCCGCTGCGACGCCCAGAACGAGCAGGCGATCGCCCAGGTCCTCGCGTCCAAGGTCAGCACCCTGGCCGACGCGATCCAGGCCCACCCCGACCTCAGGATCCGCAACGTCTACGGCCCCCTGCTCCGCGCCGAGGCGACCCGGATCCAGCAGCGCCTGACCAGCGGCCTCGACCGGGTGCGGATCCCCTACATCAAGCTGCCGCGCAACCCGACCAAGTTCTAGGCGGGAGCGCGCCCCGTGAGCAGCAGGGCGCCCTCGCGCACGTAGGCCGCGAAGAGCTCCTCGCTCGGGAAGTAGGGCGAGGGGCTCCAGGTCTTGTCGTCGTGGCAGCGGATCCGCTCGTGGCGCACGTCGACGAAGCCCGCGCCGCGGAGGTGATCGCACCACTGCTCCGCCGCGAGCAAGTGCACCGGGATCGAGAGCTGGTCGCGCCACACGTGGGTGCCGGGGTTCTCCTCGAAGAGCTCGAGGGCCAGCGCGACGCGCCCGCCCGCCTGGAGGACCCGCGCGACCTCGCGGAACACGGCCAACGGGTCCTCGAAGTAATAGATCGCCTCGACGCTGACCACGTGGCTGAAGGCGGCGTCGGCGAAGGGGAGCGCGTCGACCGAGCCGTGGTGCAGGTCGGCGGCCGGGACGCGCGCCCGGGCGCGCTCGATCATGGCCGCCGCGACGTCGATCCCGGCCAGCGCGCAGCCGTAGCGCTCCTGGGCCAGCTCCAGCGCGCGCCCCACCCCGCAGCCGAGGTCCAGCAGCCGCGCCTGGGTGCCTGGCTCGAGCGCGTCCAGGGCCGCCCCGGCCAGGCGCTCGTGCCCGCGCGCCATGGACTCGCCGCGCCCTGCCTCGGCCCACTCGTCGAAGAGCGCGCCCGCTCCCTCGGACCAGCTCATGTTCACCTCCTCGGCCGGCGAGCCTATGCGAGCGTTCCAACAGCGGATCGCTTCCGTGTTGAAAAGTCCCTGAAAAGGCCGGCGCGCTCCTAACTCGAGCAACGCCCGAGCGAGGCCTTGGCACGCCCTTCGCCCATGAGCTCCTCGCCGGTCAGCGACGCCTCGACGCGCTGGCCCCTACCCCCGAGGACTCTCCCCATGACCGCTCTCCGTGCGCTCACGCTCTGTACGCTCCTCCTCTCGGCCAGCCTGGGCTTCGCCCAGGAGACCGGCAACGGCCCCGGAATGGCTGGGCCCGCGACGGGCACTCGCGGCGTCCCCGGCGTCCCCGGCATGCCCAGCGCCAGCAGCACCCTCGACCTGCCCATGGCCCCGCCCAGCGTGCCCCAGGTGCCGGTCCCCCGCGCCCCCGAGGAGCCCGAGGACGAGGACGACCCGCGCGACACGCCGCCGCCCACGATCTACGGCGAGGAGATCGACTCGGAGAACGACACGATCGTCTACGTGCTCGATATCAGCTACAGCATGAACCTCGGCAAGCAGAGCTACGTCCGCGCCGACCAGTCCCTCGCCATGGGCTCGCGCATGGACCGCGCCAAGGCCGAGCTGGTCCGCTCGATCGACGGGCTGGGGGACAACTTCTCCTTCAACGTGATCGCCTACGACTGTGCGACCGAGGCCTGGCAGGAGCAGCTGGTCGAGGCGACCTCGGGCAACAAGAACGCGGCCAAGGCCTGGGTCATGGGGCGGACGCCCCGCGGCGCGACCGGGACCGGCCCCGCCTGCGCGCTGGCGCTGGCGGCCAAGGGCAACCAGGCGGTGGTGCTCCTGACCGACGGCGCCCCCAACTGCGGCGCGAGCGGGACCGACGGGCACCGGACCATGATCGCGACGGCCAACACCCAGGGCGCCACGATCAACGTGTTCGGGATCGCCGCGACGGGCCGCTACCGCGCCTTCTGCCAGGGCGTCGCCGCCGACTCGGGCGGCAGCTACTTCGACGTGCCTTGAGTCCTGAGGGGGTGGATCGGGGTGAGGAGTTCGCGTCGGCTCGCTAGGCTGGAGCCATGCGGATCCTCGCCCCCGAAGAGCCAGCCCTCGACCTCGACCGCCTCCACGACCCCGAGCTCGAGGGGCTGACCCGCCTGGGGGTCGCCGAGCTGCGCCTGCTCTACGAGGGCGGGCGCTGCCCGAGCGTCGAGGCGCTCAGCGGCGCGCCGCGAGGGCGAATGCTCGCGGTGGCGCGCCTGGACGAGGGGCTGCCGCGGCGCGCGTTGGCGCGTCTGGCGCGCGGCGGGCGCTTCCCCTGGGCCGGGAAGTCCTTCGCCCACGAGGGCGAGGCGCGCGGGCGCGGGATCAACCGGATCCGGCTGCTGGGTCGGCGCGAGTGGTATCCCTTCACCACGCGCGTGGAGGACTCGGTCCTCGACGGACAGCCCTGCTTGCTGCTCGACTACGACCACCCTGGCAACCCCTGGTTCATTCGGCGGATCCGCGACGAGCTGCGGGAGGTCGGGCCGGGGCTCTACCTGGGGCCCGCGTTGTTCCGGTTGCGGGGCGAGCACCGGTTGGTGCTCTTCTTCGCGATCGATCACAGCTGATGCCGCAGTCCCCTCGTGCCCGTGCCCGTGCCCGATACGGAGCCGAGGCCGGAGCCGGAGCCGGAGCCGGAGCCGGGGCCCTCCTCTAGT
>CALDQK010001096.1 GCA_937911525.1 uncultured bacterium | reverse complement strand
GCCGAACTCGCCGGGTTGGCCAACGGAGGCGATCGCTCCGGTCACGATGCCGAGGACAGCCAGGCCCAAGATGTCGTCCAGGACAGCGGCGCCGAGGATGACGCTGGACTCGACCTTGTCGAGCGCGCCAAGGTCCCCAAGCACACGAGCTGTGATTCCCACGCTGGTGGCGCAGAGGGTCGCTGCGATGAACACGTGAGTCATGTAGTGCGCGCTCGGCAAGAAGACACGCGAAACACCTATGCCCAACGCGAACGGGACCACCACTCCCACGCTCGCCACGAGGATCGCTGACCGCCCCACGCTGAGGAGCTTCCTCAGGTCTGACTCGAGCCCTACCTTGAAGAGCAGGAGCAGCAGGCCCAGCTCGCCCAGCAGCTCGACGACGTGCTCCTCGTGGAGGAATTCGAACTGGTGAAGGCCGACCAACGGCAGGTTTCCGACGACGACTCCTGCGCAGAGCTCTCCGAGGACCGAGGGCATGCCCCAACTCTCGAACGTGTGGGCTCCTAGCTTGGCGAGGACCAGGATCGCAGCCACTGCCAATAGCACATGGAGAAGCTCTCCCGAGTGTCCGCCGTCCGCGGCCTCCGCTGGGACAGCGGACTCTTGGCCGAGTGCCACCGTCAGGGCACCCAAGACGAGCAGGAAGCCACCGAAGGCGACGCACCCGAATCGCAAAAGGAAGCGTGTCGGCACCACCACTGCCTACTCGGCAGGAGCGTGGGCGTCGTCTCCAGCAGGGGAGGAGTCGAGCAGGGTCAGGCCGAGATCCTCGAACCGAGCAGTCGGGGCGTCGCCTTTGGCCTTTGGCTTCGGTTCACCGAACACCTTGAGGAGGTCGAGCGAGCTGACGATGCCATGGACGGCCTTGCTACCTACGACTACCACGTGGTGGAGCCCGTGGGCGCCCATCACTCGAGCGAGCTGGCTCACGTCCGCATCACCGGAGAGCGAGTGTACGCGCCTTTGCATGAGTGTGCTCACGGGTACCCGCTCTTCGTCAGGTTGCATGCCGAGGAAGTCTCGGCTGGAGACGATCCCGACCAGGTGACCGTCTCCGTTGACCACCGGAAGGGCAGACACCCCTCTCTGAGTCATTAGGCGGCGAGCTCGTGCAATGCTGCTCTCTTCCTCGACTGTGATGACTTCGGCTGACATTAGGTCTTTGACTCTCATGGCTTCTCCTTCCATGCAATTGGGTGTTTGGAGTGCCTCCCCTGCCCGGAGCGAGCCCCGAGCAGGAGAGACGGTGGGGGCCAGGGGAAGCTCCCCTGGTGAGGGTCTCAGTGATCGTGGCCGTCTCCAGACTTGTGCTCCTCAGACTTCTTCTTCTCAGTGCCATGGTCGTGGCCGTCGTCTGAGCTGTGCGCTTCAGCACCGTGGTCGTGGCCGTCGTTTGCGGAGTGCTTCTTGTCGGGGCACCCAAGGAGGCAAAGGGCGCCGAGGACGATGGCGAGGATACGAATCTTCATACGAGCTCCATTTCGGGAATCTCACGGGGTTGATGAATCAGTTGCGTCTGAGTCACGTGGCGGGGCTGAGTCTGCGCTCGGCTCGTCTGCCCCGGCGGCTGAGCCCGGTTCGACCGTTGGGTCGAGAGCTCCTTCTTGGAGCGTTGGCCTTGCCTGGGACTGTCCTTCCTGTGCAGGAGAGGGGGTCTGCTCAAGGCCTGGTTGGTCGCTCTCGACTGGTTCGCCCTGCGCCGGCTCTGTAGGCAGTTCTGGCTGCTCCGCTGAGACGTTGTCCTGAGCAATGGCCTGAGCGCCAAACCGAGCGTAGAGGGCAGGGAGCACGAGCAAGGTCAGGAGCGTGGACGTGACGATGCCGCCGATAACGACGGTTGCCAGGGGTTGTTGGACCTCGGCCCCGGCTGAGGTTGCGATCGCCATGGGCAAGAAGCCGATCATGTCGGTGACGGCGGTCATGAGGACTGGCCGGAGCCGGGTCCTCGCGGCCTCTCGCGCAGCGTCAATGGGATCAGCGCCCTCCTTGCTGAGCTGTAACGCCTGCGCGGTGAGCACCACGCCGTTCATGACGGCGATCCCGAAGAGGGCGATGAACCCGACCGCCGCGGAGATCGAAAAGGGGAAGCCGCGGCAGGCAAGGATCACGATCCCGCCCGTTACGGCCAGCGGGACGTTGAGGTAGATCAAGGTCGCCAGCCGGAGCGAGCCGAAGGTGCTGTAGAGAAGGACGAAGATCAGCAGCAGTGCCAGGGGAACGAGCAGGACGAGGCGCTCAGAGGCGGCCTGGAGGTTTTCGAACTGCCCGCCCCACTCGATCGTCCAGCCGGGCGGCAGCTTGACGTCACGCGCCACCGCGGCCTGGGCGTCGGCGACCGTCGAGGCGAGGTCCCGCCCGCGTACGTTCGCCTCGACGGTGATCCGCCGGCTGATCCGCTCGCGGCTGATCTGGGCGGGACCGGTCTCCAGCCGCAGGTCGGCGAGCTGGCTCAGCGGAACCAGGGTCTGCGGTCCAGTCTCCCGCTCTGGGCCGGAGACGCGGAGGTCCCGGATGCGGTCGAGGGTGCGCCGGACGTCCTGGTCGAAGCGGACCTGAAGGTGGAAGCGCTTCTCCCCCTCGACGACGGTCCCGACCCGCTTCCCGCCGATCGTCTCGATCACGTCCAGGACGTCCTCGGCGTTGATCCCCAGCCGGGCGATGGCGTCGCGCTTGAGCCGTACGCGTAGGGTCGGGAGCCCAATCGTCTGCTCAGCCTTCGCCTCCTGGATCCCCTTTACGCCGCTGATCGAGCTCACGACCTGATCGGCAACCTCCTTCATGCGGTCGATGTCGTCGCCGTAGATCTTGATGCCGATGTCGGAGCGGACGCCGCTGATCAGCTCGGAGACGCGGAGCTCGATCGGCTGCGAGTAGCTGAACATGACCCCAGGGAAGCGCTTCTTCAGCCGGGCGTCGATCGCCGCGAGCAGCTCGGCCTTCGACCCGTAGCGCCAGGTGTCCGGTGGTTCCAGGATCAAGTAGGTGTCGCTGATCTCGACGCCCATGGGGTCGGTCGCGATCTCGGGCCGGCCCGTGCGCGAGACGATCGTCTTGACCTCGGGGAAATTGTCCTTGATCTCCTTCTCTACACGCAGGCTGACGCGGTTGGACTCCTCGAGTGAGATGCTGGGAATGCGCCAGATTTGCATGGCGATCGCGCCCTCGTCCAGGCGCGGTATGAACTCGGCCCCCAGGAAGGGCGCGAGGCACAGGCTCCCCAGGAAGAGCGCGAGCGCGACGAGGCCGACGCGCCGCGGCTTTTTGACCGTGGTCTCCAGGAGCGGCTCGTAGCAGCGCTTCGCGAGCCGGAACAGGAACGGCTCCTTCTCCCTGGCGTCCTTCAAGAAGAGCGAGGCCAGGACCGGCATCAGCGTCAGCGCGCAGATCAGGGACGCCCCCAGCGCGAACACGACCGTAAGCGCCATGGGGCGAAACATCTTGCCTTCGATCCCGCGCAAGGCCAGGAGCGGCAGGTAGACGATCATGATGATCCCCACCGCGAACACGACGGGCCGCGCGACCTCGTGGCAGGCGCGCCGGACCTTCTCCAGGTGAGAGGTCTCGCGGTCGTCGCGGTGGTGATGGACGTAGCGCATCACGCTCTCGATCAACACCACAGACCCGTCGACGATCAGGCCGAAGTCGATCGCTCCGA
>CALDQK010001095.1 GCA_937911525.1 uncultured bacterium | reverse complement strand
CCTCGACCTGGCGCTCGAGGTCGCTCGAGAGCGCCTCCAGGCGCGCGTTGGCGGCCAAGAGCGCCTGGGTCCGCTCCTCGATCGTGCGGTCGGCCTTCCGCACCCAGAGCGAGAGCCCGAGCATCAGGACCGTGATCCCGATCGTGGCCGCCAGGGCCACGTCGAGCATCGCCGAGCGGGTCTCCTGGACCAGCTCGGTCGCGTCCTGATAGAGCTCGATCACGCCGACCACCTCGCCCTCGGGGCGGCCCTCAGCGTCGAGGACCCGGACCGGCACGTAGGTCTCGAGCAGGCTGACCGGCTCGGTGTGGCCGGCCACGTCGAGGGGGTTGCCGCGCGCGACGACGATCGAGGAGGTTTGACCTTCCGTCGCGCGGTGGAAGTTGGGGTTGTCGCTGACGACGAAGCCCCGGTGCTCGAGGTTGGTCGAGTAGGTGATCCGGCCCTCGAGGTCGAAGAAGTAGACGGCTTGGATCTCCAGCTCGGAGATCCCCAGCCGCACGATCCGATCGAGCTCGGCCAGCTGGGCCGGGTCCTCCAGGTCGATCGAGCCCTGCTTCTCGAGAGTCGGCAGGAGGAAGCGCTCGTGGACCTCCCGGTTGAGGTGGTGCGCGAGGCGGGCCGCGTCGTGCTTGCTCCGCTCGAGCAGCTCGTGCTCGACCTCGCTCGAGGTGTGCAGCGAGAGCGCCACCGCCACGAGGACCGCGGTGACGAAGCCCGTGCCGAGGAAATACTTGGTGAGGGAGAAGGACTCCACGAGGCCGCCTTCTGCAAGCCGCGGTCCAGCCGTGACTCGTGCTGTGCCGCGGCGAGGGCGCGCCGCGGTTGTCAACATTACAACCCGCTATCGGGTGAAGAGCACGACCTCGCTGGGATCGGCGGCTGGATCGAGCAGCGCGCGCGTCAGGTAGACCTGCGCGGGCGGGAGGGGATCCGCGGCCAGGTCGGCCTCGACGCCGGCGCGGTCGCGCGCGCGGCGCACGTCTCGGGTGGGCAGTCGCCGGCGCAGGGCGCGCGCCCGTCCGCCCGCGTAGAGGCGAGCGTCGAGGGGCTGGGCGGCGAGCCACTGGGCGAGGCGGTCGCTCGGTCGTCCGCCTTCGCGCCACGCCGGGCTGCGCAGCAGGCTCGCGGCGAGGGCCAGGGCGACCAGGAGCAACCCGCAGCTCCGGGCGCGCTGCGCTCGCGGGAGGCCGCGGGCCGCGAGGAGGAGCAGCCAGGGCAGGAGAGAGAGCGCGTGGCGCGGGTGAGCCAGGTTCTGCCCGAAGAGCCACCACAAGGCATAGGGCGTCACGCTGAGGAGCACCGCGCGCCGGAGCCAGCGGGGCGCGCGCAGGGCGAGGGCTCCGAGCAACGCGACGCCGAGCAGACCGGCCCAGGGCGAGGCTGGACCGAGGTCGCCCAGGGGCAGGAGCGCGTGCAGCGCGCGCGGGCGGGTCGCGGCGTCGTCGAGGCCGCCCCACTCGCCTACGTGGCCGCTCAGGAAGCGCAGCCCCTCCTGCCAGGCCGGCTCGACCCCGCCGCAGCCGGCGGCGAGGGCGCCTGCCCCCAGCAGGGCCCAGGGCAGGAGCGCGAGCGCGCCCAGGAGCGCGGCCCGCGGCGAGCGCTCGTGGCGCGCGCAGGCCAGGGCGAGCAGGCCGAGGAAGAGGACGTGGTCGGGCTTGGCGCAGCAGAGGGCCCCCAGCAGGCTGGCGCCGAGGAGGAGGCGAGGGGTCGAAGGCCGCTCGCGCGGGGAGCGGGGCAGGAGCGCTGCGGTGGCGAGGACCAGCAGGCTGGCGGCCAGCGAGTCGGCCATGGGGCGGAGACCCTGGCTCGCGCTGAGCGGCGCCCAGGCGTAGAGGCCGGCGGCGAAGGCGCCGCGCCAGCCCCCCCCGGCCAGCCGGTAGAGGGCCGCGCCTGCGAGCAGGAGGCCGAGGGACGCGACCAGCGCGTAGGGCGCCTCGGAGCCGAGGGCGGCGGCCCGGCGCGCCAGCCACACCGCGAGGGGGTAGCCCGGGAAGTGAGGCTCGAAGGAGAGCAGGTCGTAGCGCTCGAGGGCGGCCAGGAAGGAGACCTCGTCGAAGGTGTCCGGCGTGGTCGGGGCCGCGAGGACGCGCCAGGTGGCTGCGCTGAGGAGGAGCAAGGCGACGGCGAGGGGCCAGGGGCCGGAGCCGGAGCCGGAGCCGGGACCGGAGCCGGAGCCGGAGCCGGAGCCGGGACCAGAGTCGGGACCGGAGCCGGAGCCGGGACCGGAGCCGGAATCGGGGCCGGAGCCGGGGCCACGGCCCGAGCAGGAATCGGGGACCGGGCCGGCCGTGGTCAGTCGCTCTTGCGCTTGCCGGGGCGGACGAAGCGGGGGAACACGGCCTTGAGGTGGCCGGCGATCCGCAGGGCGGCCGCGCGGAAGGCGGCCGGGTCGGGGGCGCGCTTGCCGGCGCCGAAGAGACCGGGGCTGCCGAGGGCCTTGCGGGCCACCGCGAACTGCTCGACCAGGTCCTCGTGGCGGGAGGGGGCCTTGGGGTCGCGCTTGCGGCGGGCCGCGTCGTCGCGGCGGACGTTCCCCGCCAGCGCGAGCTCGTAGTAGGACCAGGCCGCGTCGAGCCGGGCCTTGGCCTTGTGGTAGATCGCCAGCTTCTCGGCCAGGTTCCAGTGCAGCTTCTGCAGCAGCGCCAGGTAGACCAGGTTGACCCAGGCCGCGATCACCTGCTCCTCGCGGAAGGGGTCGGTGTGCGCCTCGGCGAAGGGGCGGCGGAAGTCGACCGCGAGGTCCTCCTTGGTCCGCAGCTCGTCGAGCTGCCAGCGCACGCGCGAGACCTGCTCGCGAACCGCCGCGGGCTGCTCCGCGCGGGCGGCCTTGATCGCCGCCTGGAAGGACTTGAGCAGGGGGTCGGCCTCGCGCGTATAGCCGTAGGCCCACGCGCTCGCTGGCCAGCCCAGCGCGCCACAGAGCAACCCCGTCCGCAGGAAGGTGCGTCGCCTCACCTCGATCAAGGTAGACGAATCCAGTCGCTCCTGCCCGGAGTGCGCGCGCTTTGTAAGCCTTACCAGGCCCCTTGCAGCGCTTACAGGAGCTCGTGCGCGCGTCGCAGGACTTGAGCGTGGCACCGGGCTTGCCTTGTGTTGGGCGTGACCCTCCTCGACGGAAGCCCGCCGCGGGCGCTGCTGCGCTTGGCCTTGCCGCTGCTCGCGACCGGCGCGCTGAACCTGGCCTCACTGCTGGGCGATCGGCTCTGGGTTGGTCGCCTGGGTCAGGAGGCTCTGGCCAGCTTGGCAGGGGCGCACGCGGTGTGGATGCTCCTCTTCACGCTGACCCTGGGCCTCTCGCTCGCGACCTTGGCCGGGGTAGCCCGCGCCAAGGGGGCGGGAGAGTCGAGCGTGGCGGCTCGCGTCACGGGGCAGGGGCTCTTGTTGGCCCTGCTCCTTGGCGGCGCGGCCGCCGCGCTCGCCTGGCCCCTGGCCCAGGCCGCGCAGGCCTTCCTCGCGCCCGACCCGCGGGTGGCCGCGGGCGGCGCCCGCTACCTGGGCGTGATCCTGGCCGGGGCCCTGGTCCAGGCGCCCCTGACCGTCGCGCTCTTCGCGCTGCAGGCCGCGGGCGAAGGCCGCGCTGCGCTGCGGGTCGGGGCGGTCTACCCCCTCGGGAACCTGCTCCTGACTCCGCTCGCGCTCGCCCTCGGCGGGGGCCTGCTCGGCGTGGCCCTCGCGACGGTCGCGGCCAACGTCCTGGCCCTGGCCCTCGCGCTGCCCGTGCTGCGGCGCGGGCTGGGCCTGCGCCTCGCCGACCTGCGGCCCGCTCCCCTCCACCTGGCCGAGCTGCTCTCCCTCGCGGGTCCGCGCAGCCTGGAGCACCTGATCCGCAACGGGGCTGCGCTGGTCGTGGTCGCCTGCCTGGCTCGCTTCGGCAGCGCGGCCTTGGCCGGCTACGCGGCCGCGCTCGGGCTGGTCCTGCTGCTGATCCACCCCGGCCTCGCGCTGGGTCAGGCCGCCGCGGCTTGCGTCGGGCAGAGCCTCGGCGCGGGGCGCCCCGAGCGGGCCTGGTTGAGCGCGTGGTGGGCCGTCGGGATCTACGCCGGGTTCATGGCCCTGGCGGGCGCGGCGCTCCACCTCGCGGCCGAGCCCCTCGTGGTCCTCTTCGACCCCGACCCCGCCAGCGTGCGCGCCGGCGCGCTCTTGCTGCGGACCCTCGCGCCGGCCCTGCCCCTCCTCGCGGCGGGCCTGGTCCTCGGCAAGGCCTGCGGAGGGGCCCGCCGCCCGGGTCTCCCGCTCCTGGCCGTCGTGGTCGGCCAGGTCTTCGTCCAGCTCCCCGCCGTGGTGTTGCTCGGGCGCCAAGGCCTGGCGGGGGCCTTCCTCGGCGTCGCGCTCGGCTACGCCGTCCAGGGCGCGCTGGCTTGCGCGCTCTTCGCGCGCGCGCTGCGCCCCACCTCTTCCCCCTCGCTCCCGGCGCTCAGGCCGGCAGGAGCCGACTCGTGATCCCTCTCCCCTCTTGGCTGGTGCGCGCGCTCGCGCTGGCCTGCCTGGTCGGCGCCGCGGGCTGCGTGAACGTGGACTTCACCGAGCGGCGCCACCTCGCCGACCCCAACATGGAGCTCAGCGACGGGCCGACCCGGACGCACTTCGAGCAGAAGGTCTTCTACTCGCGCGAGGGGAGCAGCGGCGGGATCGGCGCCAGCGGAGGTGGCGGGTGCGGCTGCTACTAGTCGGCGCGCTCGTGCTGGCCTGCGCGGGCGCCGCGTTCGCCCAGGAGAGCAGCCAGGAGCGAATCGACCCGCCCGCCGCCAGCCCGCCCCAGGACCGCGGCGAGCCGCGCGCTCCAGCGGCGCCCAGTCAGTCCGGCGGCAAGGCCGGTGAGGGCGCGGTCGAGTTCCGCGTCGGCTACTACGACAACTCCGACGGCGACAGCGACGGCAACCCCTTCCTCGACGAGTCGCTGACCGACATCGAGGCCGTGGTGGTCGTCGAATACCAGGCCACCGACAAGCTGCGCCTGACGCTGACGGGCTCCTACGACTTCGTCTCGAGCGCCTCGATCGACCGGCTGAGCAACTACCCCGAGCAGTCGGGCGCGTCGGGCGACAACTACTTCTCGGGTGACCTGGCCGCGACCTACGCCTGGAGCGACGACCTGCGCGTGGGCGGGCACTTCGGCGCCAGCTTCGAATACGACTACCGCTCGCTGGGCTTCGGCGGTCGGGTCGAGGTCGACGTGGCCGAGGACAACGCGACCCTCAGCATGGCGCTCAACGCCTACTTCGACTCGATCGACGTGATCCGCTTCAACGGGGTCGAGGACGGCACGGACAACCGGCTCTCGCTGAGCGTGAACCTCGGCTACTACCAGGTGCTCAGCCCGACGGTGCACATGAGCGTCGGACTGAACGTGACGCACCAGTCGGGCTTCCTGCAGACGGCCTACAACGGCGTCGTGCTCGAGGACCCGGCGCGTCCGCTCAGCGAAGGGATCGACCCCGACCTGCTGCTCGACCTCAACCGGCTCCCGCCGGGGGTCGCGATCGAGGCCGAGGAGCTGCCCGACACCCGCCTGCGCAGCGCGATCTTCGGCGAGCTGCGCAAGTCCTTCCCCGAGATCGGGACCGCGCTCGGCGTGGGGTCTCGGCTCTACATGGACAGCTGGGGGATCGCGAGCGCTTCGCTCGAGCTCAAGCTCTACCAGTGGCTGATCGACGACGTGCTGCGGGCGCGGCTGCGCTATCGCTTCTACACCCAGAGCGCCGCCGACGACTACGAGCAGCGCTTCTACGTGCCCTTGAACCAGCGCAGCGCCAACCCGCTGCGTCCGCGCCGGGAGCGCACGCAGGACAGCGACCTCTCCGCCTTCTCGAGTCATACGATCGGGCTGAAGTTCGTGGTGCTCTTGAGCGATAGGATCGCCCTCGACCTGGGCGGCGACTACGTGCTGCGCAGCGACGGAATCGATCAGCTCTTGTTCAGCCTCGGGCTGAGGTGGGAGTTCTAGTGAAGACGGCTTGGACCATGGCGGCCTGCGCGTTGGCGTTGGCCCTGAGCGGCTGCGCCGCCGACGGCGCGCGGCCCGAGCCCGTGCCCGGCGAGGTGTCGCTCGATCGCGAGGACACCGACGGCAAGCGCCACGACCTCGAGGGGGCCTTAGCCCGCGGCGAGACGGTGGCCTTCGTGTTCTGGCAGACCTGGTGCGAGTCCTGCGCCGAGGAGGCGCCGCTGATCAAGGCGGCGGCCGCCCAGGAGCAGGGCAAGATCCACTTCGTGGGCGTGGTCCCGGGCAAGGCCGAGACCGTCGACGAGGCCGAGGTCGAGCAGGTGCGCGCGCGCTGGGGCTACGACTTCCCCCAGCTGCGCGACGCCGACATGAGCCTGACCAAGGCGCTCGGGGTCAAGGGCACGCCGACGATCGTGGTCCTCGGCAGCGAGCGGACCGTGCTCTACCACGCGCACCGCCCGCCCGCCGACTGGGCCAGCCTGCGCGGGAAGTCCTTCGCGGCCTCCGACGAGCCGGGGGCGGAGCTCAGTCAGCCCGACCTGGGCGGGCAGGGCGCGGGGGCCGAGTGCAAGGACGGGGTCTGCCCGCTGCCGGCCAATGAGTAGGGCGCTGACCTGCGGAGCGCTGCTGGCGCTCGCGCTGGGCTCGCCCTTGCTGGCGCAGGAGGACCCCTCCGCAAAGCAGGAGCGCCTCGAGCTGCGCGAGCACCGCGGCTCGGTCATGGGGACCAGCCTTCAGATCACGGCCCTGGGGCCGGACGCCAAGGTCCTCGAAGAGGCGATCGCGGAGGCGGTCGCCGAGCTGAAGCGGGTCGAGGACAAGTTCACGACCTGGCGCCCGAGCGAGCTGACCCGCCTCAACGACAAGGCGGGTGAGGGCCCGCAGACCGTCTCGCAGGAGCAGGTGCGCCTGATCGCGCGGGCGCTCAAGATCGGCGAGCTGACGAAGGGCGCCTTCGACGTGACCTTCAAGAGCTTCGGGCGGCTGTGGAACTTCAAGGCCAAGCCGCCGGTGGTCCCCACGCCGGAGCAGATCAAGGAGGCGCTGCAGCGGGTCGGCTACCAGAAGGTGAAGGTCGACCTGAAGGCGAACACGGTCAGCCTGCCCAAGGGCACCGCGATCGGCCTGGGCGGGATCGCCAAGGGCTACGGCGTCGACCGCGCCATGCGCGCGCTCATGAAGCGCGGGATCAAGCACGCGCTCGTCAACGCCGGCGGCGACCTCAAGGCGCTCGGGCGCAAGCACGGCCAGGCCTGGGAGATCGCGATCAAGCACCCCCGCGAGCGCGAGTGGGTGCTGGCGGTGCTGCCGGTCAGCAACGTGTGCGTGGTGACCTCGGGTGACTACGAGCGCTTCTACGAGCACGAGGGCAAGCGCTACCACCACATCCTCGACCCTCGCACGGGCTACCCCAGCGAGGGCTGCATGAGCGCGACGATCGTCGCGCCCGACGCGGCCTTCGCCGACGCGTTGGCCACGGCCATGTGCGTGCTGGGACCCGAGGAGGGGCTCGCGATCGTGGAGTCGCTCCCCCGAGTCGAGGCGATCCTGGTCGGCCTCGACGGGAAGGTGCACCTCAGCAAGGGTCTGCCGCGCAAGTCGATCCAGCAGCGTTGAGAGAGCGGCCCCGCGGAGGGGTCGCGGCTAAGCTGCAGGCGTGCAGCTAGGCCGCTACACGATCGAAGGCGAACTGGGGCGCGGCGGGATCGGCGTCGTCTACCGCGGGCGAGATCCGCATGGGCGCGAGGTCGCGATCAAGTTCCTCCGCCAGTGGCGCCCGGGCTCGGGCGAGCGCTTCGCCCGTGAGGCGCGTCTCCACATGCAGCTGGGCGAGGAGGCGGGCTTCGTGCCCCTCCTCGACGTGGGCGAGGGGCCCCAGGGTCCCTACCTGGTCATGCCCTTGCTCACGGGCGGCACCTTGCGCGAGCGGCTGCACACCGGCCCGCTGGAGATCGGCGAGGCCGTCGAGCTCGGCCGCCGCCTGGCCCGCGCCCTCGCTGGCGCGCACCGGAACGGGATCGTGCACCGCGACGTCAAGCCGGAGAACGTGCTCTTCGACGGCGAGGGCCAGGCGCTGATGGCCGACCTCGGGCTCGCGAAGCACTTCCGCCAGGACGTGAGCGGCGCCTCGCAGAGCGTGGCCCTCTCGCGCAGCGGGGTCATGCGCGGGACGGCGGGCTACATGGCCCCCGAGCAGCTGCGCGACGCGAGCAAGGTCGGGCCCGAGGCCGACGTGTTCGCCCTGGGGGCGGTGATCTACGAGTGCTTGAGCGGGCAGCCGCCCTTCGACGCGCCGACCTACGTGGAGCTGATCGCGCGGATCGCGCGGGCCGAGCGCCCGGCGCTGCGTTCACTGCGTCGCGACGTGCCCGCCTGGCTGGTGCGGGTGGTCGACCGCGCGATGGCGGTCGATCCGGCCAAGCGCTACCCCGACGCGGCCGCGCTGCACGACGCGCTGGCGGTGGGCGGGCCGAGCCGGCGCGCCGCGCTGCCGCTGGCGCTGGCAGGGCTGGGGGGGCTCGCCGCGCTCGGGCTGGCCTTCGCGGGGCGGAGCGCGGAGCCGGAGGCCAGCGCGAGCCCCGCCCCGAGCGAGCCGCGGGTCGCGCAGGCCAGCCCCTCGCCGAGCCAGAGCGCGGCGCGGGCGCTCACGTTCGCCTGGAGGCGCAGCTCCG
>CALDQK010001094.1 GCA_937911525.1 uncultured bacterium | reverse complement strand
GGGCGGAAGTCCTCGCGGTGCTTGACGCGCAGGTTGACGTGGTCCTGCATGTCGGGGCGGGTCGGGTCCGCCAGGATCGAGCGGTGCCCCAGGGCGCGCGGGCCGAACTCGGCGCGCCCCTGGAACCAGCCCACGATCTTGCCCTCGGCCAGGAGCTTGGCCGTGTCCTGGGCCACGTCCGCGCTCTTGCGGTAGCGGAGCAGGCCCTCCTCGAGGATCCGCTCGATCTGCTCGTCGCTGAACTCGGGGCCGAAGTTGGCGCGGTTCATCACGAAGGCGCGCGGCCGCTCCAGGACCTGGTGGTGAATGTAGTAGGCCGCGCCCAGCGAGCCGCCGGCGTCGTAGCTGGCGGGCTGCACGTAGATCTCGTCGAAGTCGGTCTCTTCGAGGATCCGGGTGTTCATGACGCAGTTGAGCGCCACGCCGCCGGCCAGACAGAGGTGCTTGAGCCCGGTCTCCTGCTGCAGGTGGCGGGCCATGTGCAGCCCGATCTCCTCGGTCCGCTCCTGGAGCGCGGCCGCCACGTCCATGTGGCGCTGCTCGAGCTCGCTCTCGGGCTCGCGCCAGGGGCCGCCGAAGAGCTCGGCGAAGCGCGGGCCGGCGCGGAAGTGCCACGGCTTGATCTCGAAGAACTCGGTGGCCACCAGGTAGCCGCCGTCCTCGGTCGGGTAGATCAGCTTGGCCATGGACTCGCGGAAGCGGGCCGGGTCGCCGTAGCTGGCGAGGCCCATCACCTTGAACTCGTCGTTGTTGCGCTTGAAGCCGAGGTATTCGGTCACGCTCGCGTAGACGCCGCCCACGGTGTGGGGGAGCCCGATCGTGAACAGGCGCTCGAGGCTGGCGCCGCGGCCGAGCGAGGCGGTCGTGGTCGCCCACTCGCCGTTGCCGTCCACGGTCAGGATCGCCGCCTCGTCGAAGGGCGAGACGAAGAAGGTCGATGCCGCGTGGGCGTCGTGGTGGGGGACCTCGTGGAAGGTGAACTCGTTGGGGAAGCCCTGGGCGCGGAGCAGGCGCTTGGTCTTGCGCCGGATCTCGTCGGTCGCCTTGCGCACGTGCTTGAAGTTCTTCTGGTTGCGGCGGTTGAGCCGCAGCGGCGCCCGCAGCAAGGCGCTGGGCGAGGCCGCGTCGGCGAAGCAGCGCATCGGCGCCATGTTCACGCCGACGTGCTCGATCCGCAGGTTCGGATCGTTGGCCGCCTCCAGGACGTACTTGATGCTGCGGTTCGGGAACACCGTGGTGTGCTTGTCGTCCCGATACCAGCGCTCCTCTTCAATGGCCGCGACGATCTGCCCGTCCTTGAGCAGGGTCACCGAGGCGTCGTGGAAGTAGGAGTTGATCCCCAGGATGTACATGGGCGGGACTATAAGCAGCGGGGCCGACCGCTGCCCACCCTGAGGCGGCAGAATGGAGCCGGTGGAGATCGGCGGCTATCGGATCGAGGAGGAGCTCGGGCGCGGCGCCATGGGCGTGGTCTATCGGGCCTACGACCCCGAGGCCGAACGGGAGGTGGCGCTCAAGCTCCTGGGCGAGCGGGCCGGCCAGCAGAGCGCGCGGCTGCAGCGAGAGGCCGAGCTGACGGCGCGCCTCGACCACCCCGGGATCGTGCGGATCCACTCGGCGGGGTCGCATCGTGGGCGCCCCTTCGTCGTCTACGAGCTCGTGCGCGGAGCCCGCACCCTGCGCGAGGTGCTGCGTGAGGGGGCAGCGCCGACCCGGCTCGCGCGCTACGTCGCCGACGCCGCCCACGCGCTGGGCGCCGCCCACGCGGCGGGGGTCGTGCACCGCGACGTCAAGCCCGCCAACATCCTGATCGACGACGAGGGGCGGCTGCGGATCGCCGACTTCGGCGTCGCGATCAGCGACGACCTCGAGCGAATGACCCGCACCGGCGCCTTGATCGGCACGCCGCGCTTCATGGCGCCCGAGCTCTTCGCCGGCAAGAGCGAGGAGAAGGTCGGCCCCGGCGCGGACGTGTGGTCGCTGGGGATCATCCTCTACGAGGGCCTGAGCGGGGGGCGGGTCTATCGGGCGACGACCCTGCTCGAGATGGCAGCGGAGGCAGCCCGCGGACCGCGCCCCCTGCGGGAGGTCGCTCCGCAGAGCGATCCGCGCCTGCAGGCGATCGTGGGGCGCGCCCTCGCGCTCGACCCCGCGGAGCGCTACCCCGACGGGTCCGCCCTGGCCGCGGACCTCGAGCGCTACCTGGGCGGGGAAGAGGTGACCAAGCCCCCGCCGCCGGCCTCCAGCGCCGAGGGACGCGGGCGGGCGGGCCGCTGGCTCGCCCTGGTCGCGGTCCTCGCCCTCCTGGCGAGCGGGGCGGGCTGGCTCGGCTGGCGCGCTCAGGAGAGGAGCGCCGCCCAGGCGAGAGCGCAGCGCCTGCTGAACGAGGCCCACAGCCTGGACAGGGCGCTCGCCGAGCGGGTCGCCGAGCTGCGCGCGCGCCTCGGCGCCGAGGAGGCGCTGCCCGAGCTGGTCGTGCTGGAGGGCTTGCTCGCGGTCGCGGGCGAAGACGAAGAGCGGGCCGAGGCCAGCGCGGAGCTCCTGGCGGCGAGCGGACGGCCCGCTCCCCCGGGCGGTCGCGAGGCCTTGCAGGCGGGGCTGGCGCTCCTGCGCGAGGCCGCGGGACCCAGCGCCCTGGAGGCGGCCGAGCAGGCGCGCGCCGCGCACGCCACCCTGCACCTGGTCGAGCTGACCAGCTGGGAGGCGCGCCTGCGGGCGCGGGTCGACGCCGACGCGGAGCGGATCGCAGCGATCCGTCTGCTCAGCCAGCGGCGGGCGAAGCGACCCTTGAGCGAACCCGAGCTCGAGGCGCTGGTGGGGGCCTGCGAGCGGCTGGAGCGCGCGCCGACGCGCGCCAGCTTGCGGGCCTTCGAGGGGCTGCCTCAGCTGGCGCCGATTCACTCGGCGCTCGCGGTGCACGGGCTCCTGGCCCAGGCGCGGCCCGAGCCCGTGCGGGCGGCAAAGGTGCTGCGCGGCTGCGCCGACCCCTTGCCGGCCTTCCTCGACGCGGCGATTCGTGAGCAGGCGCGGGGGTGGAACGAGCAGGCGCTGACGCTCCTGCGCGCGACGCAAGGGGGGAGCGAAGGGCGGCGCGGCGCCTATCGCCGCTTGAGCGCCTTCCTGGAGCTGATCCGTCGCTTCGACGTCCGGGACGCGTGCGGCCCCTTCCTCGAGCGCGCGCGCGAGGCTGGGGTGACCCTGATGCCCAACCTGCCCACGCGGCCGCGGCTCGCGGACGCCCAGACTGCCTACCTGGCGGGGC
>CALDQK010001093.1 GCA_937911525.1 uncultured bacterium | reverse complement strand
CCCGGCGCGGCCAGTCGGGGTTGGCGATCGCGGCGCGGCCGAGCGCGACCGCGTCGGCGCCGTGGTCGAGCTGGGCCTCGGCCTCGGCGCGCGTCCACACGCTGCCGGCCGTCACGAGCGGGACCTCGCGCGGGAGCGCGTCCCGGAACAGGCGCGCGGGGTGGTGACCCGGGCGGCCCTTGGCGTCCAGGGAGGCGTCCCAGAGCGAGAGGTGGAGGAAGTCCGCCCCGTCCTCGCACAGCCACTGGGCGACCTGCAGGCTCTCGTCGAGGTCGAGCCCCGGCAGGCCCTCGTAGCTCTCGGGCGAGAGGCGCACGCCGACCACGAACTCGCTCCCGACCGCCGCCCGGGTCGCCTGCAGCGTGCGCCGCAGCAGGCGGGCCCGGTTCTCGAGCGAGCCGCCCCAGGCGTCCCGGCGCCGGTTGAGGACCGAGCTGAGGAACTGGCAGAGCAGGTAGCCGTGGGCTCCGTGCAGCTCGACCCCCTGGGCCCCGGCGCGCTCGAGGCGCCGGGCGGCCTGGGCGAACTCCTCGATCACGGCCTCGATCCGGGCCGGGCTGGCGGCCCCGACCTCGGGCTCGCCTGGCTGCGAGGCGCTGCAGCTCCAGGGCAGCGGGCGCGCTCCTCCGCGCAAGGCGCGCGCGCCGCCGTGGAAGGCCTGGCCGATCAGGAAGGCGCCGCCCTCGGCGTTGATCGCCGCGGCCAGGCGCCGCCAGTCCGGCTCCAGCTCGTCGCTGTAGAGCCCGAGCTGGCCCTCCCAGGCCTGGCCGTCGAGGGCGACGTGGGTCGCGCAGGTCTCGACGACCCCGAATCCGCCGGCGGCTCGCGCGACGAGGAAGCCCAGCTCGTCCTCGCTGAGGTGGCCGTCGGGGTGGCTGGCCTTGTTGGTCAGGGGCGCCAGCCAGGCGCGGTTGGGCGCCTGGCGGCCGTTGCGGAACACGAGGGGGCTCTCGAGGCGGGTCACGGACGCTCCTTGGGGTCGCAAACCTAGCCTAGTTCCTGACTGAGAATTGGCGTCCTGGCCGCGGCCTCGTCCGTGCCGGTCTGACCACTTCACCCGCTCGAGCCTCGCGCACGGGCGGCTCGGCGTGGCGTTTTACGAGGGAGAAGCAGGAAGTGAGGAAGGGCAGGAGATCGGCAGGGTCTGCGATCTCGGCTTCGCGTAGCGAAGCCTCACTTCACAGCCTGTGAGCTGGGAGTGACGCATTCGCCTGCCTGGCAGCCGCGGCCTTCCTGTCCTTCCTCACTTCCTGCTTTCTTGTTGGATCGCCATGTCCTGACGCCCTCGCTACGCGGGTGCGTCGCCCAGGTGTGTGGGCTGGTCAGCCGTGCCCGTGCCCCCGTGCGGGGGGCGAGGTTCGGCCTAGGTCCGGCGGGATCGCTCCGAAGAGGCGTCCTGGAGCCCAGGTTTCAACGCGACTTGGACACGTCAGGGGCTCCCCTTAAGCTCTTGCCCCTTCATCCGCAGCCACTCTGGGAGGTCCACGTTGGCCGCAGAGACCTTCTCCGTCGACCTGGCCGAGGCCACACGCGAGCGCTACCTGCGCTACGCGGTGAGCGTCATCACCTCGCGCGCGTTGCCCGACGTGCGCGACGGCCTCAAGCCCGTCCAGCGCCGCATCCTCTACGCGATGATGCACGACCTGCGCCTGCGCCCCGAGGGCCGACACATGAAGTCGGCCCGCGTCGTGGGCGAGGTGATGGGCAAGTACCACCCGCACGGCGACCAGGCGATCTACGACGCCATGGTCCGCCTGGCCCAGGATCACTCGCTCCGCTACCCGCTCGTCGACGGGCAGGGCAACTTCGGCGCGATCACGGGCGACAACGCGGCGGCGCCTCGCTACACCGAAGCCAAGCTGGCGCCGCTCGGCGCCGAGCTGCTCGCGACCCTGGGCGAGGAGACGGTCGAGTTCGCGTCGTTCATGGCGACGGCGGAGGAGGCGATCG
>CALDQK010001092.1 GCA_937911525.1 uncultured bacterium | reverse complement strand
CGAGCTCGAGCAGCGCCGCCAAGGAGTCGCCCCACGTCCCGCCGCTCCCGCGAGCGACTCCCTCCAGGCCCGCCGAGAGCGCCCGCGCGATTCCCTCGTCTTCGCCCTCCGCGTCGGCGACCCTCGCGAGCAGCCCTGCCCACGCGGCCGAGAAGCGGGAGCGCTGGTCGCCCACGCACACCAACGCCGCGCGCGTGCCCCCCTGCACCAGCGCGCTCCGCGTCGCGGGCGGCAGCGCCTCGAGCGCCGCCAGCTCGCCCAGGATCGCGCTCACCGCGCCGGGGACAGCGTCCGCCTCTGCTGAGATCCACGTCGCCAAGGGCGCGTAGAGCGTAGCCTCGCGAGCCAGGGGGCCCGCGCCGGCCGCGTTCGCCAGGGCCTCGAGCAGGGGCGCCGGCTCGCCCGGCCCGAGCGCGGTCAGCCACCTCGGCAGCACGCCCCCCAGCGCGGGGATCGGGTCGTCCCCGCGAGCGCAGAGCTCGCCCGCCCAGTCGAGGATCGCTCCCAGGCGTTCTCCCGCCGGCTCAGCCAGCGCGGCCAAGGCGTCTGCCAGCGCGCCGGACTCGGGAGGCGGGACGAGCGCCGCCGTGGCCTCGCGCAGCGCGCAGACCCCGGAGAGCACCGAGACGTCCGCCTGGGCGAGGAACTTCGGGGCGGCCCGCGCCAGGATCGGCGCCGGGTCGATCCCTCGACCCCCGAGGCGCTCGCTCAGGTCGAGCACCGCGCGCAGCCGCTCCAGGTCCCCAGCGCAAGCGCCGGCCGCCGCCGAGAGCCCGTGGCTCAGGGTCTGGTAGGGATCGACCCCGCCCTGCGAGAGGATCTCCAGCTGCCCCTCGACCCGCTCCAGGAGCGCGCGCCAGCCGGCGGGCTCTCCCTGGAGCGCCCGCCCGAGCGAGGGCAGGGCGTAGGTGCAGAGGGTCGCGAGGTCCACACCGCGCGCGTGCAGGCGCAGGAGCAGCTGCTCCAGCTCGCCCAGCAGCTCAGCGAAGAGCGCGGCGTCCTCGCCGGCCACCCGCTTCAGCGCGGGCAGCCCACCCGCCAGGGGCCTCCAGGGGTCGAGCCCCGCGGCGACCAGGCGCAGGCCCACGTCCAGCGCCTCCCCCGCCAGCTCGGGCTCAGCTCCCAGCTGGCCGCGGATCGTCCCGACTCCGTATTCGAGCAGCGGACCAGGGTCGCGGCCGGCCTGCGCCTGAGCCAAGGCCAGGTCCAGCAGCCGCTCCCGGTCGAGCTCCACCAGGTGGGGCAGCCCGTAGCGGAAGGTCAGCATCGGCGAGATGCCGTGCTGGCGCAGGGCGCGGACCAGCTCGCCGATCCGCTCCAGCGCGCGGGCGAAGGCCGCGTCCTCGGGCTCGGCGTAGCGCAGCGGCCCCACGACCCAGTGCAGGAAGGGGCCCGGGTCGAGCCCCTCGTCCGCGAGCTCCTGCGCGAGCCCCAGCACGAGGGTCCCCGCCGCGGGGTCGAAGCCCGCCAAGGTCGGGACCCCGCCGCCGAGGGTCTCGTGCGGGTTCACCCCCGCGACGGCCAGGGCCCACGCCAAGGGCAAGACCTCTTCGCGCAGCCAGTCGACCTCGGCGCAGGCGGAGAGCGCGGCGGTCAGCCCATACTCCAGCACCGGATAGGGCGAGAGGTCTGCCCCGACCAGGGCCTCCACCAGCTCGCCCAGCTCGAAGAGCGCCCGCGGGACCCGGGCCAGGTCCACGGCGCCGAAGGTCCGCAGGGTGGCCTCGAACCCGAGCAGGATCGGCAGACTCAGCGAGACCCCCAGCCCGTCCAAGGCCCTGAGCGTCTCGCCCAATGCGCCGTGGACCCGCGCCAGCTCGTCCGCGTCGGCGCAGATCGAGATGGCGCCGGGGAGCGCGAGGTGGATCGTCTCGTGGGGGTCGATCCCTTCCCGCCCCAGCTCGAGCGCGAAGTCGAGCGCAGGCGCGAGGAGCTCCGCTCGCGCCCTCTCGCGCGCGGCCTGAGCCAGACGAGGCACGCCGCGCTGCAGTCCAGCCGCGTCGTTGTAGCCGCGCGCGGCGAAGACCCGGGCGAGCTCGGAGACCCGCGGGAGCAGCTCGCGAAAGAGCTCGGGCCGACCCGCGCAGGCCTCGGCCAAGGGGCGCGCGCCGAAGTGGAAGGGCGTCCAGGGACTGACCTCTGCCTGGTGCAGCTCCCGCAGCAACCCCTCGAGGGCCGCGCCCGTCTCCTCGTCCCGCGGAAGAGGCTCCTCGGCGCCCCCGCCGTGCAGCGCGCGCAGGATCCGCGCGCCCTCGAGCAGGAGCTGCTCCGGCTCGATCCCCTCGCGCCGCAGCGCCTCGGCGCGGGCCTCCAGTCCTCCGCTCACGGGAGCCTCCAGATCTCAGCGACGGGGCCGCACGCGCAGCCCCAACCACGCCCCCAGGCCCGCGCCCAGGGCGCCGAAGGCCAGCACCCTCCACAGCGAGGACCCGCGCCCGCCCCGGTAGGCGCGCAGGTCCGCGCCCGCGGGTGAGCTGGCGATCGGGTGCTCCTGGCGGAAGGCGCGCAGGAAGTCCGGCGCGCTGGGGTCGGCTCCCGCCGCGAGCTGCTCGGCCTCCCACGCGGCCTGCGCCGCCTGGTGCGCCTCGCCCCGCGCCAGCTCCTCCTGGTGCTCACGGCGCAGCTCGGTCGCGGAGACCTGCAGGTCCTCGGCCAGGAGCGCTTGGCGCGCCTTGCAGTAGGCGCTCAGGCGCTCGCGCACCTCTGCCCGCGGGGAGAAGCGCTGGGCCATCCCCAGGGCGCGCTCGTAGGCGGTCCAGGCCAGGCGACGCTGACCCACGCGCTCCATGATCGACCCGAGCGCCAACGCGAAGTGCGGGTTCGGGCCGCCCCCGAGCATCCACATCCCCAGCATCCCCAGGGTCGGCTCGTCGAAGGGCACCTGGTCGATGCGCGGCTCTTCCATTCCGCGACCGCGGGGCGGGCCGGCGCGCGTCTGGTCGAAGGTCCCGCGGGGGAAGCTGCCCACCCGCTCGGCGTAGCCCGACTCGTTGCCGACGCGCGGGATCAGACGGCGCACCCGCAGGCGCTGCTCGAGCGAGAGGCCCTCGAGGCTCCCGCGCTCGCGCAGCACGCTGCGCGTCTCCCGCAAGGCCCACGTGCCGCCCCCGCGCAGCTCGGCGTAGTCGAAGGGCCGCTCGGGGTCGAGCTGGTGCCCGACCAGGTCGAAGCTGGCGGCGAAGGAGGGGTCCTCGGCGACGACCAGGAAGTGGCGGATCGCGTGGACCTGCCAGGCCTCGCGCCCGAAGTGCGCTCCAGGGTTGAGCGCCAGGGCTCGCTCGACCTCCTGCAGACCTCGCTCGACCGCGCGCCGAGCCGCCTCGTCTCCCTGCAGACAAGCGGAGAAGTGAGCGTGGACGCGGAAGGTACCCAGGTTGGCGTAGGTCCGATAGTAGGCGGCGCGCAGGGGCTCCAGCTCGAGCTCCGTGGCGTGGAAGCGCTGTCGATCCGCGAGGTCGAGCTCGGCGGTGCGCACCTCAGCGAGCGCCGCCCCCTGCTCGGCCGTCC
>CALDQK010001091.1 GCA_937911525.1 uncultured bacterium | reverse complement strand
GTCCGCGACGACAAGCGCGGCGGCCGCGGCAACGGCCGCTTCCCCTTTCCGATGGGCCGCCGCGAACAGCCCCAGCAGCCGCGCCAGGCCGACCGCGGCGACTCGACCCTCCAGGTCGTCGGGCGCACGCTCTGGCTCGCGGCCGAGGACGGCAAGGCGCTCCTGGCCCTCGACGCCTCCACGGGCGAGCAGCGCGCGCGCCACGTCCTGAAGGACCCGCAGATCCTCGGCCCCTGGCAGCAAGGCGTGCTCGCGCTCAGCCAGGGGCGCGTGCTCAAGGTCGACCGCAAGGGGACCGAGACCCTCTACGAGCTGAGCGACCCCAAGCTGGCGCGCCTCGCCATGGGCTCTGGGCGGCTCTACGTGGCCAAGGGCCAGCGCCTGAGCGTGGTCGACCTCGCGACCAAGGCCGTCAGCGAACACGCCGTCGGCGCGCCCCTCGGCAACCTGGCCGTCGCGAGCGGGCGCCTGATCTCGGCCGCGCCCCGCGGCGTGAGCGGCTACGGCGCGTCGGCCAACGCCCTGACCCCGCCCGCCAGCGGCGCCGCCGCCCTGGCCAAGCTCGGCGACCCCGACTGGGCGACCCGTGAGGCGGCCAGCGTGGCCCTCCTGAAGTCCGAGACGATGGTCCCCCGCGAGCAGCTCGTCAGCGCGACCCGCGCCGCCGACCCCGAGGTCGCGCTCCGCGCCCAGATCGCCCTCGGCGAGCTCGATCGCCTCGACCGGCTGGTCCGCTGGGAGCCGCTGATCAAGCAGGACTGGACGGCGCGGATCCCCGACCTCCTCAACCGGCTGACGCACCCCAACCCCGAGGTCCGGCTCGAGTCGCTGCGCGACCTGGGCAAGATCGACGACGGCGACGTGCTGACCCTGATGGCCGACCTGATGAACGACGCCGACTCGCGCGTGGCCTTCCACGCCGCGGGCGTGCTGCTGGTCAAGAAGGACCGGCGCGGGATCCAGCTCCTGGCCAAGGCGCTCAGCGGGGCGCTGCCCCTCGACGACCGCAAGCAGGCGGCCCAGCTCCTGATCGAGCACGGCAACGGCTCGGACGTGCCGATCCTGGTCGGGGCGCTCGAGGACCCCGAGCCCGAGGTGCGGGCCCTGGCGGCCGAGGGCGCGCTCAAGCTCAGCGGCGGCAGCGCGCTGGCCGAGGTCGAGCCGTTGATGAAGGACCCCGACCCGGCGGTCCGAATCGCGGTGCTCATGGCGCTGCGCCACGCGGTCGACAACCCGCGGGCCCAGGAGCTCCTGGCGGCGGCGGTCCAGGACAAGGACGACCAGATCCGCCAGCTGGCGGTCAAGTCGCTGGTCGACAAGAAGGACCCGGCCGCGATGCGCGTGCTCTGCTACGCGCTCGGCGACCCGGTCAAGGAGACGGCTCGCATGGCGGCGAGCACGATCCTCAAGACCCAGCAGACGCGCGGCAAGACCAAGGTCTGGCGGCGGAGCCTGATCGACGTCGAGGGCTTGCAGAAGGGCGTCCAGCACAGGGTCGACGCCAACCGCTTCTACTCGGCCCAGATCGCGCTGCGCTACCTCGACGACGGGGGGCGGCTCTCGATCCCGGCTCTGGCGGCCCTCCTCGGCGACCGCGAGAAGCGGATCCGCCGCCTGCGCTTCGCGGGCACTGGCGAGGGCTGGGCGCACTTCCTGCTCGACCGGACCCAGGGCAAGGCGCTGCGCCAGGCCGACGTGGCCGCGATCGGCTCGCTGACCCTGAGCGAGAACCCCAACACGCGGATCCAGGCCTACCAGTTCCTGGCCGAGGCCGGCTCTGGGCCCGGGCGCGGGCCGATCCTTGCGCAGGGCCTGGCCGACGAGCACCCGGTGATCCGCCGCGACGTCGGCAACTGGCTCGCGCCCAGCGACATCAGCCAGAAGGGGCTCCTGAACGCGCCCACGATGCGGACGGTCCTCCTGGTGGCCACCAGCAGCGAGCGGGCCGAGGGGCAGGCCGCGGCCAAGAAGCTGCTCGACGTGGGCGGGCGCGAGCGCGTGGTCCCGCCCCTGCTCGAGCTCCTCGGCGACGAGGCGCTGCCCGAGGAGGCCTGGGTGTTCGCGGGCCGGACCCTGGCGGCGATCTCCGGGGGCGGCGCCGCCTTCGACCCCAAGGCGCCGCGCTTCGAGATGCAGAAGCGCTTCAAGGCCTGGTGGTTCAAGGCGGACAAGCCGCCAGGCGAGCTGGAGAAGCTGCTCGGCGAGCTGACGGACAAGAACCCGAGCAAGCGCTTCATGGCCGCGCGCAAGGCGGCCGAGATGCCGACCCCAGCCGTCCGCGAGGCCCTGATCGGCTCGCTCCAAAGCGAGAGCCTGCGCTGGGTCCTCGACGAGAAGCTCAAGGCCGTGATCGCGATCACCAAGCAGGACTTCGGCTACAAGAAGCGGATGCCCGCCGACGAGCTGAAGCAGGTGGTCGAGCGGATCGTGGCCTGGGAGAAAGAGCAGCGATGAGTCAGCACGGGGGAATGTCCTGGGCGGAGCTGCGCCGGATCTGGCTGTGGCCCGTCTTCGCGCTGGGGCTGGCGACGGTCGTGATGACCTTCGTGCCCTTCCTCTACGACTGGTGGCGCGCGCCCTCCGAGATGACCAACGGGCTCGACCCCGTGCGGGCCCTGTTCAACTACGACCTCGAGACGCTCCAGAACGCCCTGGGCAACCTGGCCCAGACCGTGGCCGCCGTGGTGGGCATCGTGATGACCGTGGTGGCGATCGTCGTGCAGCTGGCCGCGACCCGCTACACGCCGCGCGTGACCGAGCTCTTCCTCAAGGAGCGGACCAACGTCGTGGTCCTCGGCTTCTTCGTCGTCAGCTGCGTGATGGCGATCTACGTCAGCCTCGCGGTCGGGCGCAACGGCTTCCTGCCGAAGGCCTCGGTGATCACGGCGGTGGTGGCGGTCACGCTCAGCTTGCTCCTGATGGTCCCCTACTTCGCCTACGTGTTCGACTTCCTCGACCCCGAGAAGGTCGTGTCCCGGATCCGCGACGGCGCCGTGGACCAGGCCGCGGCGGCGGTCGCGGGCGGCGAGCCCCAGCTGGCGCAGGTCGCGGTGCTGCAGGCGATCGAGCAGCTGAGCGACGTCTCGCTCAGCGCCATGGCCAACCACGACAAGATCATCGCGGCCCGCGCGGTCGACGCGATGCGGACCTTGGGGGTGCGCTACCTCGCGGTCAAGGGCGAGCTGCCCGAGGGCTGGCACGTGCCCTGCGACGAGGTGGTCAAGAACCCCGACTTCGTCGCGATGCACCCCGACTCGCTCGCCGACCTCGTCAACGATCACCTGTGGCTGGAGTGGAAGATCCTGCGCCAGTTCCAGGCGATCTACAACGAGGCGCTCTCCGACAACCCCGACATGAACTACCTGATCGCGATCGACACGCGCTACCTGGGCGAGGCCGCGCTCAAGGAGCGAGCCGAGCCGACGGTCGGGCTGGCGCTCAAGTTCTTCAACACCTACCTGCGCTCGACCCTCAACAAGAAGCAGGTCCGCACCGCCTACAACGTGATGAACCAGTACCGCCAGCTGGTCGAGGCGATGCTCGGGGACCGCTCCAACGACGACCGGGTGGTCGATATCGCCGGCTATCTGCGCTACTACGGCCAGATCGCCAACGGAATGTCCCTGGGCTTCGTGACCGAGACGATCGCCTACGACCTGGCGGCCCTGTGCGAGCTGGCTCACCAGGTCCAGTCCGAGGCCCACGACGCGCTCCTGGGCGCGCTGCTCGAGCTGGACAAGGAGGCCGAGGACGAGGCCTCGGAGCGGGCGCTGCGCGGGGTGCGCAAGGCGCAGCTCCGCCTGGCGACCTTCTACTTGCTGCGCCAGGACGAGGCGCGCGCGCGCCGGATCCACAAGGACATGGAGCTGGAGCGCCCAGAGCGGCTGACCTCGCTCAAGAACGAGCTGCTGCGCGTCGTGTCGAAGGACTTCTGGGAGGTCATCGACCGCGGCGCGAACTTCGACTACATGCCCCCCGAGCGGAAGGCCGAGCTGGAGCGCTTCTTCGCCTGGTTCCCCTGGAGCCCGGACCGGGTGCGCCCCGACACGGGTCCGATCCGGGTCCCCAGCGGGCGGCTCCAGGAGCTGCGCGACTCGGGCTTCGGCGAGGTCGAGCCGATCAAGACCGCCAAGCAGTAGACCTAGTCGAGCTCCTTGGGGCGCACGACCTGGTGCAGGGTCCACTCGCCCATCCGGTCCAGGGCGTCCTCCCAGGTGGGGGCCTCGACCGAGAGCAGGGCGGCGTTGGCGGTCGTCATGGTGACCGGGTTGCGCGAGAGCCAGGCCACGACCTCTTCCCAGCCGTTGTTGTGACCGAGGACCATCGCCGTGTCGACCTCGTCGGGGAGCGGGCGCAGCGCGCTCTCGACCTCGTTCGGCCCAGCCAGGTAGAGCTCACCCGTGAAGCGGACCTCGGGCTCGCCGCCGAGGGGCTCGGCCAGGAGCTCCCAGGTCTCGCGGGTGCGCGTGGCGTCGCTGCTGATCACGCGCTGCGGGACCCAGCCCAGGCTGGCGAGCTCCTCGCCGATCCGGGGGGCGTCTCGCCGGCCGCGCTTGTTCAGCGGGCGCTCGTGGTCGCGCAGCGACTCGTTCTTCCACGAGCTCTTGGCGTGACGCATCACGATCAGGCGACGCTCCATGAGACGACCTCCGCTCGTCTATCCTGACAGAATCGCCGCGACGGAGGTAGCGCGCGGCTGGATCCCGGGAGTCGAGAGCCGTCATGGACATCTTCACGGCCTTGTTGATCATCGCGGGGATCGCCCTCTACCTGTTCACCCTGAGCGCGGCGATCCGCCAGAGCGGAATGGAGATCGACCGCAAGCGGCTCGAGGAGAGCTTCGCGGCCGTGAGCGAGGGCGAGTTCGAGTGGCACACGCCGACCTGGACGGAGCGCCTGAGCGGAGTCGCCGGGTCGTTCCTGGGCAGGAAGGGCGGGCGCGCGATCCGGCTCTCCTCGCGCAACGCGATCTGCTACGCCGTTCAGCTGCGGCATCACCCGCCGGACCTCGTGATCGGCGAAGCGGACCTCCGCCAGCGGCTCTCGGGCAAGCAGGCCGAGGAGCTGGCCGGGGCGCTGCACCACCTGTTCAAGGTGCTCGGCTTCCAGCAGCTCGAGGTGGCAGACGGGTGGCTGGTCGTCTATCGGCTGCCCAGCCAATACGCCCTGAGCGAGACCTCCGTGCGGGGCGTGTTCGACGCGCTGCTGCGGGTCGCGCCCGCGCTCGAGACGCGCAGGCTCGAGGTCAAGCTGGGCGGGATCCGCGGCGCGCGGGGCTGGACGGCCGGCGGCGACGGCCTGCTCTGCCCCTACTGCCGGGACGACGTCGCGGAGGAGGACGAGCTCGAGGCCTGCCCGCACTGCCGGACGTTGCACCACCGCGACTGCTACGAAGAGGCGGGGGGCTGCACGCTCCTCGGCTGCGCCGGCGCGCCCAACCGGGCGGCTCAGCGAGCGTGACCTCAGGCGTGCCTGGCCTGGCCCGGGCGTCGGTCCTTCGCGCGGCCCGCGTTAAGCTACGACCGTGTCGCGCCTCACCCTCCTGACCCTGCTCGCCAGCGCCCTCGTGGCCTGCAGCCCCGAGCCTCCCCAGGCCGCGGGCGGCGACGTGCCCGGCGGGACGATCGCGAGCGCCAGCTCGAGCGCGCTGGCGGCGGTGGCGACCTCGCCGGAGGGCGCCTTCGAGCTGGCCCTGGCGGCCAGCGCCCGCCAGGACGACCTGGCCTTCCACGCGACCCTCGCGCCGGCCTCCCAGGCCCGCCAGGCCCACGCGGTGCTGCTGGCGGCGGCCGCCGCCGCGGTCGAGGCCGAGGGCCCCGAGGGCGAGCTGCTCCGCCAGCGCCTGATCGGGATCGGGGCGCGCCACGGCGTGCGGACTCCCGCGGGAGCGCCGGACCCCGAGCGCGTGCTGGCCACGGTCGAGGCTCTGGAGGGGGCCCTCGAGCGGAGCGAGCCCGCGCTGCGGGCCAGCCTCTACGCCGAGCTCTGCGCGCTCGTCCGCGAGCGGAGCCCCGCGCGCTTGCCGCAGGTGGCGGGGCTCGAGGGCTTCCAGCGCAGCGGCGAGAGCGCGCGCGGGGTGCTCGTGCTGCGCGACGTGGAGGGCGAGGAGCAGCGCCAGCCGGTTCGCTTCCGCGAGCACGAGGGGGGCTGGCGCCTCGAGCTGGAGGAGGGCGAGTGACCGACCTCCCCCTGAGCGAAGGCGCGTCCGAGCCGAGCGAGGCGGCCCAGGCCGGCGAGTCGCCCCCCGGGCCGCGGCGCTGGATCATCTCACCCGGGGTCGACCTGGCGATGCTCGGGATCCCCGCGCTCTTCACGCTCCTCGCGCTGCAGCTGGAGAACCCGCGCGAGGTCCCCCTGTGGGCCTTCCTGTTCCTGGTGGTGGCCTTCGACGTCGCCCACGTGTGGGCGACCGTCTACCTGAGCTACCTCGACACGGCCGCCCTCAGGCGGCGACGGCTGCTCTTCTTGCTGCCGGTGCCGCTCACGATCCTGGTCGGGTTCAGGCTCCACCTGCACAGCCCGATCCTGTTCTGGACCCTGATGGCCTACGTGGCGATCCACCACTTCGTCAGCCAGCAGTGGGGCTTCGTGGCGCTCTACAAGCTGCGCGGCCAGGAGCGGGGGCCCCTCGATCGCTACCTCGACAAGTGGACGCTCTACGCGGGCGCCTTCGGGCCGATCCTGCTCTGGCACACCTACGAGCACGCGACCTTCGACTGGTTCGGCCACGGCGAGCGCTTCCTGTTCACGCTGCCCCCCGAGCTGCGGGTGGACATCCTGGCGGGGATGGGCGCGTTCGCCGCGCTCTACCTGGCTCGCCAGGCCTGGCAGGCCAGCCAAGGGCGGCTGAACGTGGGCAAGAACCTGTGGATGCTCGCGGCCTGGGTCAGCTGGTCCCTCGGCGTCGCGATGGTCGATCACCCCCTGGTCGCGCTGGCCTGCATCAACCTCCTGCACGGAATCCCCTTCCTGGTGCTGGTGTGGTGGCGCCTGCGCGGAAACTGGGGCGGCCGCTCGAGCGTCGACCGGGCGGGCTCGCCCCTGGTGTCCTGGGTCGCGGGGAGCGAGCCGAAGGACGCCGCGGACGCCGCGCGCCAGTCGCGCTGGGTGCGGCGCTTCGGGCTGCTGGCGCTCTTCTACGTGCCCCTGCTGGTGCTCGGGCTGGCGGAGGAGGGCCTGTGGGAGGGGTTGGTGTGGGGCAACTACCTGCCCCGCTTCCGCGAGTTCAGCCACGCCCAGCTCTCGCTGATCGTGGCGGTCCTGGCCACGCCCCAGATCGTCCACTACTTCCTGGACGCCTGGCTGTGGAAGCTCGACGGAAGCAACCCCGACTTCGAGCGCGCCCTGAAGCGGCTCTAGGGGCCGAGCTGGAGCTATGGAGCTAGAACTCCTTGGTCCGCTTCTTCGGCGGCTGAGGGGTCTTCTTGGGCTGGACCCGCCCGACCAGGCTGACCTCGATCCGGGCCCGGTCCTTGACCTTCACGGCGCCCAGGAAGGCTGAGTAGGGCTCGTAGCCGAACCAGCTCTGTTGGATCCAGAAGCGGCAGGAGCCGCGCAGGACACCCTTCTTGTCCAGCTCGAGCTGCTCCAGCTCGAAGGTCAGCGTCTTGGTCTTGCCGCGCAGGGTCAGCTTGCCCGTCATCAGCAGCCGCCCGTCCTTGTGGCGCTTCACCCCGGTCGCGACGAAGCGGATCGTCTTGTGCTTCTCCGCGTAGAGCTGGTCCTCGCCCAGGAGCGAGGCCTTGATCTCGGCCCGGTCCTTCTCACTGGCGCTGTTCTTGACCTTGTGCTTCTTGACGAGCTTGGGGTCGTCGGGCTCGAGCGAGGCGGCCTCGGCGACGACCTCGACCTGGGTCTTCGTCGGCTGCTGGGGGTCGTAGCGCAGGGTGCCCTGGAAGCGGGTCGCGGCCACGACGTGGTCGTGGGCGAAGCGGCGCGCGACCCCCGCCTTGAACAGGAACACGACCAGCTCGCTCTCCTTGGCGTCGACCACGTAGTCGACCGCCTGGGCGCGAGCGGCGCCGGGCGCGAGGAGCAGGAGCGGGAGCAGACAGAGGAGCGTTCGCGTCATGGAGAGAGCTTGGCGCAGCGCGCAGGGGAAACAAGGGGGGCAGCGCGGGGTCACTGGCGCGCGGGCTTTGAGGGACCGACCATGGCGCCCATGTCAGCCGAGGACCTACCCACTTCCTCCACCGCCCCCGCCGGGTCGATCGCGAAGGACCCCGCGCCGGCGCTGCGCTGGGCCGCGCTCGCAGCCGCCGGGCTGCAGCTCGTGGCGGCCTTGACCCTGTTCGTGCTCTCGGCCGCGCGCATGTGCCCGGTCGAGGGGAGCGGGAGCTTCAGCTGCGCGGCCCTGGTCCGTCCTCGCCTCGGCCAGCTCGGACCGGTCCACGTGAGCGAGCTGGCGCTCTTCGGCAGCGCCCTGACCCTGGGCGCGCTGATCTTCCTCCTGCGCCGCCCCAAGCCCCTGGCCCTGATCCCTGGCGCGGGCGCTGGCTTGGCCCTCTCGGCCCAGACCCTCTCGGTCGGCGCGACCGACGCGCTCTGCCCCCTCTGCTTCGGGCTGGCGCTCCTGACCGGCCTGACGGCGCTCTTGACCGGTCTCTGGCTGCGCCGGGCCGAGCCCGCCGGCGCGCGCTGGCTGGTGTTCGCGCTCCTGATCGCGCTCTCGCTCGCGGCGCCGCTGGGCTTCGTGCGCGGGACCTGGCTCCAGCAAGACGACCTCCGCCGCGCCAAGCTCCTGAGCGAGGCGGGCGGCGGCGCCGGGCCCAAGCTCTACCTCGTCTCGCGCGAGGGCTGCCCCCACTGCGAGACCCTGCGCCTGGACGTGCTGGCCGACGAGGCCGTGTTTCCGCTCCTGAAGCGCGTCTCGACCTTCGAGACCGTGGCAGAAGACGACGCCCTGGCGCAGGAGCACGCGGGCGGCCCCGGCGCGCCGGTGCTCTTCGCGCTGGACGGCGAGGGCAAGGCGGTCGCCAAGCCGCTGCGCGGCGCCCACCGGGCCGAGCGCGTCCGGCGCTGGCTGGAGGGCGTCGCCCCGGTCGGCTCGGAGAAGAACTAGGCGAGGCGAGCGACCTCGGCGCGGCGGAACTTCAGCTCGCGTCCGTGACGGTCGCCGCGCAGGCGACCCCCGATCACCAGCGCCTTGAGCCCGCCGTCGTCGAGGCCGAGCACGCCGTTGGTCAGCAGGGTGCCCGCGGCGAGGACGACGCTCCAGCGGGTCGTGGCGAGGGGCAAGGCGATCTAGCCCGGGGTGCCCAGCAGCCAGCGCACGAGGACGCCCGCCGCGTGCTCCTCGTGGCTCCGGAGCAGGTCGCTGAACTCGTCGGGGGCGGGCTCGCGGCCGGCCTCCGCGGCGCGGAAGTAGACGATCCCGCAGATCGCCTCGCGCACCTCGAGCGAGAGCTTGTTCAGGCGCTGGCTGCGCGGGTCCTCCTCGCTGCCGTCCACGCTGGGGGTCACGGGTCCGACCACGCTGATCAGCTGGCCGGTCGAGCGGCAGAGGTGGAGCAGGGCTCGGCCGGCCTCGGGGTGGCGGCCGTCGAGCAGCTCGCCGCGGGCCTCGCAGGAGCGGCCCCAGAGGGCGGCCTCCTGCTCGCGCTCGGGGTCGGGCTGACGGAAGGCCCGCTCGGCGGCCTGGAGCGCCGGGCGCAGCTCGGAGACCGAGCTGCGCAGCGCGTCGCTCTTGGCTTCCCACCAGGCGAAGAGCCGGCGCAGGATCGAGTGGTAGTAGATGAAGCCCGCGCGCCAGCGGCCGAAGTCGATGTCGTAGATCCCGTGGGCGGGGAGGCCCTGGCTGTGCAGGGCGCGCGGCGCGGCGACGGGCTGGCGGTTGACGACCCGCGCGGCGAGGGGCGAGCCGAAGCGGGCCGCGTCCTCGATCCGCCCCTCGAGGCGGCGGCGGGCCAGCTCGCGGACCGCGCTCAGGTCGAGGGTGCGCAGCTGCGCGTCGGGGCGGGGCTCGACCGGCTCGCGGGTCTCGGCGAGGGCCAGCAGCCAGGCGCGCTCGACGCCGGGGTCCTCGGACTCGCTCGCGGCCTCGAAGAGCTGGGGCAGGCGGGTTTCGCCCTCCTCGGCCTCGCTGGCTGCGGCTGCGCTCATTGCGCCCGCTGAACGCGGGCCCACTCCACGGTGCGCCGCAGGCCTTCGGCGAGGGGGACGCGAGACGCGAAGCCGAGCCGCTCGGCGACCCGGGTCAGGTCGGCGTGGGTCTTGGGCATGTCACCCGCCGCGGCCGGGTGACGCTCGACCTCGAGCGCGCTGCCGAGGGCCGCGCCGATCAAGTCGATCAGCTCGCGCATCGTGGCGGTGCAGCCGCCGCCGATGTTGAGCACCTCGAAGCCCGGGCTGGGGCGGTCGAGGGCGGCCACGATCCCGTCCACGATGTCGTCCACGTAGGTGAAGTCGCGCACCACCGAGCCGTCGCCGTAGAGGGGGACGGGCTGGCCGGAGAGGGCCAGGCCGATGAACTTCCCGATCGCCATGTCGGGCCGGCCTCGCGGCCCGTAGACGGTGAAGAAGCGCAGCCCGGTGACGCGGAACTCGAAGAGCTCCGCGTAGCTAGCGGCGAGGTGTTCGCAGGCGCGCTTGGAGGCCGCGTAGGGCGAGAGCGGGCGCGAGGCGGGCTGGTCCTCGCGGAAGGGCGCGACCGCGTCGCCGCCGTAGACGCTCGAGCTGCTGGCGAACACGATGTGGCGCAGGCCGGGGCGGGCGCGCATCGCCTCGAGCAGGTTCAGGGTCCCGTTGACGTTGCTCTGGAAGGTCAGGACCGGGTCCTCGATCGAGGAGCGCACCCCAGGGCGCGCCGCGAGGTGCACCACGCGCTCGACGCCCTCCAGGGCCTCTGCCAGCGCAGCGGGCTCGCGCAGGTCGGCCTCGACCAGGCGCGCCCCCAGAGCGCCCAGCTCGGCGGCCGTGCGCCGCTTGATGGCGGGGTCGTAGTAGGGGTCGAAGTTGTCGAGGAGGGTGACCTCCTCGCCTCGCTTCAGGAGCCGCTCAGCCACGTGCGAGCCGATGAAGCCAGCTCCTCCAGTCACCAGAGTGCGCATACGCGGCGGAGCTTAGCAGAACCCGCCTGGCGGACTAGGATCGCCGCCGTGAAGCGAGATCGACCCGTCCCCATATTCAAGGACCCCTCCAAGGCCACCTCCCCGCCCCTGAGCGAGGAGGCCCGGGCCGAGTGCGAGCAGGCGCTGGGCCGCGCCTTGCCGGCGGCCTACCTGGAGCTCCTCGCCCAGGAGGCCAACGGCGGGAAGCTGCGGCGGGACCTGTTCCCCCACCCCGAGGTCGAGGGCGGGGCCCGGATCGGCTACCTGCTCGGCGTGGGCGGCCCGCGCGGCGTGGCGGCGCTCCAGATCCTGGCGGGGCACTGGAAGTATCCCGTCGCCGAGGGCGTCCTGATCGCGAGCGAGGGGCCAAAGGCGCTCCTGCTGGACTACGCCGCGGGCCCGGAGCCGAGCGCCGCGGAGCCGAGTGTGGTGTTCGTCGACATGAAGCACCCCGGCGGCCCGCTCTGCGTCGAGCTCGCGCCGGACTTCGCGAGCTTCCTGGCCGGCCTGGTCGACGGCACGCCGACCTGCGACTGGGTGATCCCGAGCGAGGTCCGGCTCGAGCAGGCCAAGGCCAGCCTGGTCGCGGCCGGCTGGGAGGCCGCCGAGGACCACTACGGGATCCACCGCCTGACCCGCGAGGGGCTCGAGCTGCGGCTCTTGCCCAACAACGAGCGCGACGGCGACGGCTTCGCCTACGTGGAATACAGCGAGTTCCCGCTGGTGGCGCAGCTGCACGGCGAACGCGAGGCGATCCTGGCGGCGGCGGGAGGCGTCGGCGAGGCGTTGGGCGGGGCGGCGGTCCAGGTTCAGACGCCCGCCGCTTGAGGGGCGGTCGCTCCGAGAGCCTTCTTCAACGCAAAGACGCAGAGGCGCAAAGACGTCCAGCCGGACGCGAGGGCGGGAAGGCTCGGCGAGTCTCTCTGCGGGGCGGTGGGGCGAGCGTTCGAGTCGACCATGCGACCGCCCTTCGGCGTGCGAGCGCCGCTCGTTGCGTCTCTGCGTCCTTGCGTTGAAAGAGCAGCCGGAGCGCCGCTCTCGCACACACGACGCAGTGCCAAGGTGCCCAAGCACTCCAGCGACAGCCGCTCCCTATTCCTGATTCAAACTCAGATTCAGATTCCTGGCCTCAGGACTCCTCCAGCGAAGCCAAGGGCCCATAGCTCGCCGTCCCCCGCGGCGCGGGCCCGTCCTCGACCTTGCGCCCGTCCCGCAGCCTGACGATCCGCTGCGCCCGCCGCGCCACGCCCTCGTCGTGGGTCACCACGATCAGGGTCTTGCCCTCGCCGTGGAGGCGGTCGAAGAGCTCGAGGATCTCCTGGCCGACCTTGGAGTCGAGGTTTCCGGTCGGCTCGTCGGCGAGCACGATCGCGGGGCGGACCACCAGGGCGCGCGCGATCGCGACGCGCTGGCGCTCGCCGCCCGAGAGCTCGCTCGGGCGGTGGTCGGCGCGCTCGGCCAGCTCGACCTGGGCCAGGGCCTCGAGCGCGCGCTCGTGGCGCTCGCGGCGCGGCATGCCCTGGTAGGTCAGCGGGAGCGCCACGTTGTCGAGGGCCGTCAGGCGCGGGAGCAGGTTGAAGGTCTGGAACACGAAGCCGATCTTGCGCCCACGGATCTCCGCCAGGCGGTCGTCGCCGAGGGCCGCCACGTCGACGCCGTCGAGCACGTAGCTGCCGCGGGTGGGCAGGTCGAGGCAGCCCAGGAGGTGCATCAGGGTCGACTTGCCGCTGCCCGAAGGGCCCATGATCGAGAGGTACTCGCCCTGCTCGACCCGGAGCTCGAAGGCCTCCAGCGCGCGCACGATCTGGCCGCCGAGGCGGTAGTGCTTGCTCACGTCGCTCAGCTGGAGCAGCGCCGGCTGCTGGCCCGGCGGCTGCTCGCTCGGCGGCTGCTCGCTCGGCGCGCTCGTCGCCTCGTCGCTCACTGGGCCTCGAGCTGGAGGGCCTCGAGGCGACTCGCCAGCGCCTTGGTCGGCTTGGCGGCCAGGCCGCGCCGGGCGGCCTCGGCGGCCTCCTCGAAGCGACCCTGCAAGAAGCGGACGCGACCCAGCACCAGCGCCGCGCGCGCGTCCTCGCCCAGGCCGAGGGCCAGGAGCGCCCGCCGCTCGGCGATCACGAGGTCCCGCCGGGAGAGGGCCACGTCGCTCAGGAGCCCCCAGGGCGCCGGCTGGAGCGCGTCCTGGAACATCGCTTGGCGGGCCGCGACCTCCGCGGCGTCGAGGCGCTGCTTGGCCAGGTCGGCGTTGGCGGCCTCGAGCAGCTTCTCGGCTGGCGCGAGCTTGGCAGGGCTCCCGCCCGCGCGGAGGGCGCCGAGCTCGGCCTCGCCGCCCGCGATCGCGGCGGGCGGCGCGACGGGCGGGCCGCCGCCCGCGCGGCGCTCGTAGACGACCACCAGCTCGACCTGCGCGGCCTGGCTGCCGAGGGTCTCGAGCAGGTAGACCTCGTCGCCGAGCTTGAGCTGCTGCTTGGGGCGCGGCAGCTCCGCGGGCCAGGCCTTGGCCGGGACCGCGCGCAGGCCGCGGCCCTCCAGCACCAGCTCCAGGTGCTCGGGGACGTTGCCGAGCTTGCCGGGGGAGAGCGGCTGGAAGGCGACCTCGCCGACCACCGACTCGCCGCCGTGGGGGATCAGGTGGATCCGGAAGCGCTCGGCCGCGCGCGGGGCGCCGCCCGCCAGGGGAGAACGCGGCGTGCCGACGTGCTCCAGCCAAATGTGGAGGTCGCTGGCCTGCAGCCGCTCTCCGACGCGGGTCAGGCTGACCTTGGTGTCGCCGAGGACCTCCTCGCCGCGGGTGAGCCGCAGGCTGAGGCTCAGGCTCGGGCCCACCTGGGCCTTGGGCGCGACCTGCTGCCAGCCGGCCGGGTAGGGGCGGCGCGGCACGATCGGCTGGCGCAGGGAGGTCGCGCTGAACACGATCCGGTGGCTGCGGTCGAGCTCGAGCTCCTCGGGCAAGCCGAAGGCGAAGGTGTGCTCCGCGAGCGGTCCGGAGACCTCGACCCGCTTCACGTCCTTGCCTCGCTTGTCGACGCCGCGGCGCAGCAAGCGAACCTCGACCGTGTCGGCGACCTCGCCCGCTTCGCGCAAGGGCTCGATCCCGTCGCCGCGGACGCGGACGCCGATTCGCCGGAAGGTCCAGCCGTCCTCGCCGAGGAGGCGCGCGACCTCGTCGAAGAGGGTCTGCTCACCCGCGGGCGAGGGGGTGTTGAGCACCTCGTAGGGGGTGTCTGGGGGCGCCCCGAGGGCGTCGAAGCGAGCCCGCGCCGAGGCCTGCAGCTTGCTCCAGAAGCGCACGCTGCTGTAGGCGACCTGCCGACCGTCGCCGGGGCCGTCGTAGGGCACGGTCAGGAAGATCCGCTCGCGCACGCCGGCCGCCGTGAGCGGGCCTTGTTCCAGGACGGCCCAGGTCGGCGGCAGCTCGCCCTTCTGCTTGTAGGACTGCAAGAGGGAATACTCGGCCGCGAAGATCCGCTTGGTCCGCACGTCGGCCGCGATCCCGAAGCGGGGGCCGCCGGCGCGCTGCGCAGGCAGCGCTTCCCGGGTGATCTGCCCGGCTGCCAGCTGTCCCCCCGCGTCCTTGAGCTCGACCTGTAGCTCGTTGCTGGCGTGAGCTTCGACGCTCAGGGACTGGCCCGCCTGCCACTTCCCACCCACGAGCCGGATCTGATAGGGACCCTCGAAGCCGCGCGGCGGGGTGGCCGTCACGCGCAGCGGCTGGCCGATCACGGGGCGCGGGGGGGCGCTCAGGCGGAGCGCCTCGACGCGCAGGGCGCGCAGCGCGCGGCGCGCGTGGACCGCGTCGCCCTGGCGGTCCTTGCCGCTCAGCCAGAGCTGATAGGTGCCGGGGGTGTCGCCGTTGGCCAGCGCGACCTCGACGCTCCCGTCCGGCCGGGGGCGCAGGCGGCGGGCGCTCCCCGCGGGACCGACCAGACACCAGGAGGCCTCGCGCAAGGAAGACGCCACGCGCAGCCGCAGGGGCTCACCGCCGATCGCGATCGGCTCGCGGCCCTGCCAGAGCTCGAGCTCGAGCGCGCGGCTCTTGCCCGAGAGCTGGAGCGAACCCGAGAGCTGCAGCGACCCGCGTCGGGTGACGAGCGTCAGCTCGACCGCTCGCTTCCCGGGGCGCGCGTCGGGGCGGAGGTGGAGGGGCAGGCGCAGGGCGCTGCCCGGGTGGTTGGGGTGGGGCAGCACGCGCACCGGGCGCAGGGCCTGGCCCTGGGCGTCGCTGAGGGTCCAGCGCGCCTCGAGCACCTCCTCGGCCAGCAGGTGCGGCCAGGCGTCGACGCGGAGGAAGCAGCCTTCGCCTGGCGCGACCGCGCTCTGGGGACCCCAGGGGGTCCGCGCGACGACCAGCGCGGGGCGCCGCGCCGCGACCCCGAAGGCCAAGGGCGCCGCGCCGCTGGCGCGCAGGACGTAGCGGCCCGCGACCTTGGCGCGCCAGCGGAA
>CALDQK010001090.1 GCA_937911525.1 uncultured bacterium | reverse complement strand
CCAGGTTGTCGCGGCTGTCGTAGCGGAAGTAGGTCGTCTGCCCCGCGTTGTCCGTAGCCCGCACCACACGGTCGAGCTGATCGTAGACGTATACGAGCAGCATGTCCCCCCTGTAGAACGCCTCCATTCGCCCATTCGCGGCAGGTCAGGATCTCGGGGTTTTCGTGACCCAGAAACGGAAGCGGCCCGCTCGCAATGCGAGCGGGCCGTCTGGGTCACGAGCAGAGGCGGGTGGTTAGTCCGCGAAGACCTCGTCCACGCTCTTGGCGTCGAGAACCTTCTTCCCCCATGCGTCCAGCTGCCGCTTGGTGGCGCTCGCAAGGTGCTGGGAGTGAAGGCTGGCCAGATCCTGCTGGCTGAGAGAGAAGCGGTGTTGGAGCAGCTCGCTCAAGAGCTCACGCTTGCCCTCCAGCAGCCCTTCGCGGCGGAGTTGATCGGCGGCAGTCACGGCGACCTCCTGGATCTGTGGCTCGAGGGCAGAGCGCATGACGTCGAGCACGCTCTCCGCCTCGGCTGAGGACACGTTGAGTATATACGTGAAGGCCGAGATCAGATCGTCGCGGTCCTCGAGCTGGTTCAGCCAGCGGGCGGCGACCTGGCGGACGAAGTCGAAGAGCTCGGCGTCCCCGTCCGCGCCGTGGCGCAGGAGGAGCAACGACACGGTGGCGAAGGCCGGCACGGCTCGCGCCTCGATCTCCTCGTCCGTCGTGCGGCGCAAGTCGTCGACGCGGTAGCTCAGGTTTGGCAGCAGCGGAAACAGCTGCTCGGAGTCGGCAGGGAGGTCGAAGAGCGCGTGCAGCTCGGTGGGGGCGCTCCAGACCTCGCTGCCGTTGTAGAGGAGCACGGGCACGATCGGTGGGACCTGGCGCGCGTTGGGGTGCTCGCTCAGGTAGTCATTGAGGACTCGCCCGGTGTAGACGTAGAAGCGAGCCGCCATGATCGGATCGACGCGCCGCTGGTGCTCCAGCAGCACGTAGAGAATGGCCTCGCGGCCCGCGTAGTCGACCGTGTAGACGAAGTCGGCCTGGCGCTCGCTCAAGGCGGGATCGATGTAGTTGCCCTTCTCCAGCTTCAGCGAGCTGAGGTCGAGCTGGCGGACCAGGCCCTCGGGCAGGACCGAGGCCAGGTAGGCCCCCGCCAGCTCAGGCTTGCTGAGCGAGCGGCGGGCGAGGCCGTCGTGGGGCTTGTTGCTCACTGCGACCTAGGGGGCCGACACGAGGTCGCGGTAGGGCTGAGACATGAGCAGCCCCTTCGCAATCCCGCGTCCTGCCTAAGCCTTGTCACCCCGGCTGAGGTGGCGCCTCGCTGCGCCGGAGTTCGGGACGAACGGGCAAGATCTGCCCGCCGACGAGACGAAGCGCTGGTCTGGTCAGTGTGGACCGCCGACCGATGCGTGGGGCGGAGATACCTGAAGCACTTCGACTCCAGCCAGCCCGTCGCCGCGATCGCGGACGCCAGCAAAGGCGTGCCTTCGCTCGGCCGGTGCGCCGCCCGCTGCGGGCTAGCGTGCTTGGGCTGGGGGCCCGGGGCTACTTCTCCGCCGCGTCGAGCTCGGGCGCTTCGCCCTTGGCCAGGACCCAGCCGATCAGGTCGCGCAACCAGGCGCGATCCTCGGGCGAGACTCCGCGCGCGCAAATCAGCCGGCGCTCGTCGCTGTAGAGCACGAGCGACCCGTGGGTGGAGACTCCCGACGCTTCGACTTCCTCCAGGGCGTCGGCGGAGATCTCGTAGGCGCGTGAGAAGAAGGGGGAGCGGCGGGTGATCCGCACCCCCGCGGGGCTCACCCGCACGACCTCGCGCGCGTGCACCAGGTCGTAGCCGCGCACCAAGGCGAGCGCCGCGAGCCCAGCGAAGAGGGCGGGGAACCAGAGAGTGCCCCACGAGGTCGAGGAGAGCAGGGTGTAGCCACAGCCCACTCCTGCGAACGAGAGCAGGACGAACGCGCCGACCGCCGCGTCGAAGTAGATCCCAAACTCCGCGCGGGGCGGCTTCGCCGGCATTTCGATCTCGGCCTCGCTGGCGGAGAGCCGCCGGACCCCCCACGTCCCAGGCTACCCTTGGTTATGCCTGGGGAGACGCCCAGCGGGCCCAGGGGGTGGTGCGTCTGCAATCGTTCCGTCCCAGGGTTGGTAGGAACGTCAGCCGCGGGCCAGCCCCGCCAGCCCCCGCCCGCGCCCCAGGGTTGGTGGGAACGTCAGCCGCCGGCCAGCAGGGGCTGGTCGCCGAGGGCGGCCGTGATCGAGCCCTCGACCACGGAGCTCCGCTCGAGGGGGGCCGAGAAGCGGGCAGGTCCGCGAGCGTCAGGTGAACCCGTTCGAGGGTTGTTGTACGCAGCCACCCGCCCCGCCGAGCCCGCGGGATTGCATGGGCTCCAGGCAAGGCGCGCTTCTTCCTGCTCGTTCGTTTCCTCAGCGAGGTCGCGTGGGCAAGATCTGCCCATTCGTGTCGTGCCCTCGGGACGAGCCCGAA
>CALDQK010001089.1 GCA_937911525.1 uncultured bacterium | reverse complement strand
GTAGCCGCGCTCGCGAAAGAGCGCGAGCGCGCCCTCCAGGACCTGGGCCTCGTCGAAGCTGCGGGGACGTCCCATGCGTTCAATGCTAGTGATTTCGACCGTAGGCACAAGGCGTGGGGAGGCTTAGGCGCTTCTTGGCGCGGCCCCTTGCCGTTTCAGAACGCAGGTTCTAAAACAACGGCTCTCGCCAACCAAGAGGAGGTGTCTCATGTCCGCCGAGTCAACGCCAGAGAAGCTGCTGAGCCCCTTCGCGCTCCGTGACCTGGAGCTCCCGAACCGCGTCGTCCTCGCCCCCCTGACCCGCGCACGAGCCGGGGAGCAGCGCTTGGCCAACGCCCTGATGGCGGAATACTACGCTCAGCGCGCCGGAGCAGGGCTCCTGATCAGCGAAGCCACCACTGTCTCGGCCCAGGGCAACGGCTGGGTCAACTCGCCAGGGATCTACACCGACGAGCAGGGCCAGGCCTGGAAGCAAGTCGTCGACGCCGTCCACGCCGAGGGGGGCAAGATCTTCCTCCAGCTCTGGCACACGGGCCGCGCCTCGCACAGCGACTTCCTCGACGGCGAGCAGCCGGTCGCGCCCTCCCCGATCCGCCTCGAAGGCAGCGAGGCCCACACGCCCGCAGGCAAGAAGCCCCACGAGGTGCCGCGGGCGCTCGAGACCAGCGAGCTCCCCGGCGTGGTCGCCGACTACGTCGCCGCGGCTCGTCGGGCCAAGGAGGCCGGCTTCGACGGGGTCGAGGTCCACGCCGCCAACGGCTACCTGCTCGACCAGTTCCTGCAGTCCAAGACCAACCACCGCGCCGACGCCTACGGGGGCAGCCTCGCCAACCGCTTCCGCCTGCTCCGAGAGGTGGTCGAGGGCGTCAGCGAGGTGTTCGGGGCCCAGCGAGTGGGCGTGCGCCTCGCCCCCAACGGCGTGTTCAACGACATGGGGTCGCCCGACTACCGCGAGACCTTCCTCTACGTCGCCCGCGGGCTCGACGCATACGGGCTGGCCTACCTGCACGTCATGGACGGCCTGGCCTTCGGCTTCCACGAGCTGGGCGAGCCCATGACCCTGGAGGAGTTCCGCGAGGTGTTCTCGGGCCCGCTGATGGGCAACTGCGGCTACGACCAGGAGAGCGCCGAGGCGGCGATCGCGCGCGGAGCAGCCGACCTGATCGCCTTCGGCCGTCCCTTCATCAGCAACCCCGACCTCGTGGCCCGCTTCCGCAACGGCTGGCCCCTCGCCGAGGCCTCGGACCCCAGCACCTGGTATTCGGGTCAGCACACGAGCGAGGGCTACACCGACTACCCGACCTACGAGCAGTCGCTGCAAGGCAGCGCCTGAAGGCCAGGTCTTTTCTTTCACAATCTGTGAAGGAACCCGAAGAGCGTCGCGTACGCGACCAAGGGCACCGAACGCTCAGCACTTGCGCCCCTGGCCTCGCCTTTGCCCATGGCCTGGCGTGATTCGAACCTCCCTGCTGTGTTGTGTCCTTCTCTCGATTCCCGGCGTCGCGGCTGCGCAGGCGGATGAGCCCCCCTTGGAGGGCTACTACCGCCTGCGCGGCCGCCTCGCGTCGGGCGAGACCTACCGCGGCGCCGCCCGGATCGTCGCCGGTGAGCGCGGACCCGAGCTGATCGTTCAGCGCGAAGGACGCCGCGAGGCCTTCCGAGCGCCGCTCCGCAAGGCCCGGGCCGGCTTCTTGTTCCGAGCCGAGGGCAGCGCCGGACTCGCGGACCGGGTCGGGGTCGCCGCGGAGGAGCAGATCCGCCTCGAAGCGCGGATCCGCCGCCGAGGCGAGCGCCTCCTCAGCCGCTGGCGGCTCACGGCAGGCGAGCGCGTCCTGGCCCGCGGGAGCGAGGAGCTCCGCAAGCCCGCCACCTCGCCGGGTCAGGTCTACCTCTCGCTCAGCGTCGACTGGGAGGGCCGCGACCTCACAGACGAGAACCTGGGCGCCATGGAGCGCTTCCGCGAGCGCTTCCCGACCCTCCCCCTGACGCACTTCCTCAACGCCGCCTACTACACCAAGCCGGGCGCGCGCGGCGTCGACGTGACCCGCCAGATCCTGCGCGCCCTGCGCCCCGACGACGAGCGCGGGCTGCACCTGCACGGCTGGCGCTCGCTCTTCGAGGCGGCCGGCGTGGCCTACCGCGCCGGACCCACCTTCTGGGGGGCCGGCCGGCCCCCGACGCCCTGCGCCGGCGACGAGGGGCACGAGGTCGAGGTCTCGGCCTACACCTGCGCCGAGCTGCGCCGCGTCGTGGCCTACTCCAAGTCCCGCCTGGCCGAAGCCGGCCTCAAGGTCGGCGGCTCCTTCCGGGCCGGCGGCTGGGTCGCCCCCCGCAACGTGATCGAGGCCGTCCGCGCCGAGGGGCTCGCGGTCGACGCCTCGGCCGTCCCAGCCCGCTGGCACGACGAGCTGCGCGGGACCGCGCTCCTGGGCCGCCTCGAGCAGCTCTGGGCCACGATCCAGCCGACCACCCAGCCCTACTTCGAGGCCACCCCCCAGGGCCAGGTCCTGCGCATGATCGACACCGGAGCGCTCGCCGACTACGTGAGCGCAGACGAAATGGTGGCCCACGTCGAGCGCGCCCTGCAGCGACGCGCCACCAACCCGAGCCGCGACATCTACGTCCACCTCGGCTTCCACCAGGAGACGGCGGCCCGCTACCTCCCACGCCTGCAGCGCGCGCTCGAGCGCCTGCTCGCCAAGAGCGACCCCCACCTGGTGATCGAGACCCTCGCGGGTAGCGCGCGCCGCCTGGTCGGCGAGGCCAAGGTCGCCCTCGCCCGCGCCCCCCGCAAGCACCGCGAGGAGGACGGGATCCCCTTGCCCGCGTGGGATCGCGAGGAGTAACCAGCCCCCAGCGCCGGGTGGAGTAGAGTCGCGCCATGCACGTGCTCCACTTGCTCTACGAGCCCGCCCGCTCGGGGATCAGCCGACACGTGCTGGGCGTGGTCCGCCTCCTGCCCGAGCTGCGGCACGGGGTGATCTACCCCGCCCGC
>CALDQK010001088.1 GCA_937911525.1 uncultured bacterium | reverse complement strand
GGTGCAGTCGAGGATGTCGTCGGCGACCTGGAAGGCCAGGCCCAGGGCGCGCGAGTAGCCGTCGAGCGCCTCCCAGCGCGGCTCGCCGGGGCGGAGCCCGCCGACGCGGGCGCCGAGCAGCACGCTGGCGCGCAGCAAGGCGCCGGTCTTGTGCCGGTGGATCGACTCCAGGGCCGCGACCTCTTGCGGGAGCCGCTCGGGGGCGACCATGTCCATGGCCTGGCCCATGACCATGCCGCGCACGCCGGCGGCCTCGCCCAGGAGCGCGACCAGGTCGAGGGCCAGGGCCGGGTCGTCGCGGTAGGCGCTGGCCAGGGTCTCGAAGGCCAGGCACTGCAGCCCGTCGCCGACCAGGATCGCCATGGCCTCGCCGTAGACCTTGTGGCTGGTCGGGCGCCCGCGGCGGAGGTCGTCGTCGTCCATGGCCGGCAGGTCGTCGTGGACCAGCGAGTAGACGTGGATCATCTCCAGCGCGCAGGCCGCCGGCAGCGCGCGCTCGCGCTGGCCGCCGGCCGCCTCGCAGGAGAGGACCGTCAGGGCGGGGCGCACGCGCTTGCCGCCGCCGAGGGCCGAGTAGCGCAGCCCCTCGAGCAGGCGCGTCTCGTCGCCCTCGGCCGCGGGGAGGTGCAGGTCGAGGGCGGCCTCGACCTGCTCGCGGATCTCGCCCAGCAGCTGCTTGAGGTCGCTCATGAGCTGGCCTCGGCGTCGGGAGACAGCTCTTTGATCTTGAGCTCGGCCTGGTCGAGGATCTCGCGGCAGCGACGCAGGGAGCCGATCCCCTGCTCGTATTCGCTCAGGGACTGCTCCAGCGAGAGCTCACCGCCCTCGAGCCGCCCGAGGATCTCCTCGAGCTTCTTGAACTCGTCCTCGAAGCTCACGCCACCTCCTCCATGTGGGAAGGAGCGCACGATACGCGACGCGGGCCCGCGGTCGAGCGCCAGACCCGCGCCGGCGGGCTAAGGTTGGCGCCATGGACTGGGACCGCGAGTGGGTCGAGCGCTACCACCGCAAGCAGACGACGACGCGCACGGCCCTCGCCCGGCTGCAGCGCGAGTATCGAATCGCGCGCGGCCTCCTCGGCGAGCTGTCCCCCGGGGCGCTCGTGCTCGACGCCCCCTGCGGGATCGGGCCGCACACCCGCCGTCTCCGCGAGGACGGCTTTCGCGTCCTGGCGCTGGACGTGAACCCCTGGATGCTCGCCTACGCCCAGCGCGAAGCCGAGCCCGAGCGCTGCCTGCAGGGTGACCTGCAGCGCCTGCCCCTGGCCGACCAGGTCGTCGACGCCGCGATCGTGATCCGGATCTTTCACTACCTCGACCAGCCCGCCGAGCGGCGGAGGGTCCTGGCCGAGCTGGCGCGCGTCGTGCGGGGGCGGGTGGTGATCTCCTTCATGCACCCGGTCGCCATGGCACCGCTGCTCAAGCGGCGCCCGACCCGCAAGACCCAGACCCTGGGCGAGATCCGCGCCGACGCGGCTGCCTGCGGCCTGCGCGTCGCCAAGGTCCGCCCCGTGCTCCCCTTCGTGAAGCGAATGTGGTTCGCGGCCCTCGAGGCGGCCCCCGCTACTGGCGGTTGAGGTTCAGCTTCAAGCCGACGTCGTCGCCCTGGCCCTGCTCGTCGCGCCCGTCGAGGCCGACGCACCACAAGGTGCCCGAGCGGGGCGTCTCTCGCGCCCAGCGCACGGGGGCGCCGTAGGGCGAGGTCGGGTCGCCCAGGAGCGGATCGGGCAGCTCGACGGGGAGCGCCGCGCCGTAGCCGCAGGTGGAGTCCGAGCCGCAGAGCGCGAGGGCGACGCGGAAGAGCTGGATCCGCGCGCGCGTCTCCAGCCCTTCGCGGAGCAGGTTGCTGACCGGGTCGATCAGCATTCGCGGCGGCATTTCGGCCAGGCGCTCGGGCTGAGCGCGCAGCTCGGCCAGCCGCGCCAGGGCTTCGCGGGTCGGCAGGCGCAGGGTGCGCAAGAGCTGCCCGTTCAGCTCGACGAAGTGGGTGCGGACCTGGCTGAACTCGATCCGCTGCAAGAAGGGCAGCTTGTGGCGAGCGGGCGGGGGGTAGACGAAGATCGTGTCCCCGCGCTCCTCCCAGGCCCGAAAGGCGCTCAGGGCGCAGGTCAGGTCCCAGCGCAGGGCCGCGCCGACGTCCAGGGGCTGGGCCAGCTCGGCCAGGGCCGGCGCGAGCGCCTCGCTCAGCTCGCGGGGCGGGGGGCCCACCGTAGCGAGCAGGCAGGGGAGGGTCCGCGCGCAGAGGTCCGTCGCTGCCTGGCGCACGCTGATCGCCAGCAGCCCCGCGTCGCGCTGGCGACGGGTGAGCTCGGTCACGAGCAAGCCCAGGCGCCAGGCCTCGTCGCGGCGTCCCGCCAGCGCCTCGGCCGCGGCCAGCCCGCAGAGCTTGGTCCGTAGCTCGTAGAGCGGATAGAGGTGCTCCTCGTCGACCTCGAGCGGATCGCGCGAGCTCAGCGCGCCGCTCCAGTCGGCGCACGCGAGCACCTTCAGCGCTCCCTCCACCTCGCCGAGGCGCGAGCGGGCGCCCTCGAGCAGAGCCTCCCACTCCGAGGCCTGGTCGCGCAGCTCGTCGACCCGAGCCGCGAAGGCCACGTCGCCGCCCGCCTCCAGGCCGATCTTCTCGCCAGCCAGCGCGAGCGCCGCCGCCTCGCTCGAGCTGAGGGCCCGGAAGCTCTGAACCGCCTGCAAGGCGTCCAGGACCTCTTGCGGCCGCGGAGCGGGCGCAAGGGTCGCGCTGGGCCCCAGCCCCGCCTGCGCGAGCTCGGCCAGGGCCCGCTCCGTCCGCAGCCGCTCGCCGTCGACCGTGAAGCGAGTCAGGAGCTCGCCGCTGGCGAGGGTGCTCAGGCCGCCGAGCAGCACCAGGACCGCCAGCCCGAAGGGCAAGCGGCGGGTCGGGTGAGGAACCGGGCGAACGTCGGACATGGCGGGCCTCCCGCCGTGTGGACGCCAGGCGGGTGAGTGGGGTTTAGTCCGCCTTCGTTGCCCCGCCCCGCGCCCCCGGCGCGCCCGGCAAGCGCACCTCGAACACCTGGTCGGGGCCCTCGCGAGGGTCCTTGGCTCGCTCGCCGCCCTCGTCGCTGCCGTTGGCGCCGACGCACCACAGGCGCCCGTGGCGAGGGCCGAGGCGGCGCCACTGGATCGGTCGCGAGGCGCGCGAGCCGGGGTCCCCGAGCAGCGGATCGGGCAGGTCGTGGGGGAGCTCGCCCGCTCCCGCGGCCTCGGCCAGGTAGAGCGCGGTGCGGGCCATGCGCACCTGGCTGCGCGTCCGCAGGGCCAGATCCAGGATCACGCTGAACTGGGCGAAGGACTGTCGCGAGAGGCCTCCGCCCCGCAACGCCCGCTCCTCGAGGGCAGCCAGCCCGTCCCGCGCCTCGAGGAAGGGCAGGCGCGCAACGCGCGTGGCCTCCGCGAAGAAGCGGAGCAGCTCGAGGCGGTGCTCGCTCCACTTCAAGTCGCCGAGGAAGGGGAGCTGGTAGTCCGAGTCGTCGAGCCAGAGCTCTTGGCCCTCCGCTCGCTGCGCCGGCACGCAGTCGAGCACGAACAGGACCACGCCTCGCATGGCGTGGCTCAGCTCCGGCTCGTGGTCGAAGCGCTCCAGCGCCGCGTGGAGACGTGCCCGCACCGGGCCCTCGGGCGGCGGGCCCCAGCCCAGGGCCGCGCCCACCGCCTCGGCGACGAAGGCGCCCCAGGCGACGCGCAGGTTGAAGCCCACCAGCGAGGGCTCGCGCAGGGCGATCACGACCTCGGCCGCGCGGGCCAGGTCGGCCCAGGCCTGACGGGGGCGGCCTTCCTGCTGCGCGAGGACAGCGCGCCCGCAGAGCGCGAGGATCAGGTCTCGCACCCGAAACAGGTCCTCCAGCTGCACCATGCCGCCCACGCGCTCGAAGTCGAGGCCCAGGCTCTCGTGGCGGAGGGCGAGGTCCAGCGCGCTCCCGATCGGCGCCAGGCTGGCGCGGAGCGCCGCCTTGGCCCGCCCCAGGCGACGCGGCTGGGCCAGGAGGTGGGCTCCGGCCTCGACGGCGTCCGGCGGGCGCGCGAAGGCTCCGTTCCAGTAGAGCTTGATCAGCTCCTTCTCGTCCGCGGACAGCCCCTCGACGATCGCGAGGGCGTCGGTGACCCGGGCCAGGTCCTCGCTCGGCAAGGCCGCGGGGATCAAGGCCGCGGCGTCGACGCTCAGCCCTTGCTCGGCGAGCTCGGCCTCGAGGTGCAGCTCGACGGCCCGCTGCTCCTCGACCGCGCGCAGCTTGGCGTAGGGCGCGACGCCGAAGCCGAGCAGCGCCAGGACAGCGAATACGCCGCCGCAGCCGATCAGCGGCGCTCTTCCTCCCAGGCGCCCCTCGCCGCCCTCGTCGGCCGGCACGCCGCCTAGCGCACCTGGCCGGCCTGAGCCGCCTCCGCCTGGGTGGGGCGCGCCGGCGCCCCCGGCAGGCGGACGTCGAAGATCTGGTCCGGGCTGGCGGGGGAGGTCCCCTCGGTGTACTCGCCGCCCTCGTCGCTGCCGTTGCCGCTGACGCACCACAGGCGTCCGTGCCGGGGGCCCTCGCGGCGCCACTGGATCGGGCGCGAGGTCGGCGAGGTCGGATCTCCCAGCAAGGGGTCGGGGAGCTCGCGCGGCAGCTCACCCTCGCCCACCGCGCGGGCCAGGTGCATGCCCATGCGCGCCATGCGCAGGCTGGCGCGGTGCTGCAGGTCGCGGTCCACGACCTTGACCAGCGCCGGGAAGAGCATCTGCGTGATCGCCCCCTTGCCCTTGACCCCCTGTTCGAGGCGCAGGAGCGCGTCCTTGGCCTGGAGCGGCTCCAGCTCGGTCGCGCGCACGGCCTCGGCCATGAGCCTCATGTACTCCAGCCGGTGCTCGCTCCACTTCCAGCGGCCGAACACCGGCACCCGGTAGGCGACGCCCATGCCGCCGAACTCCTGGGTCATCCAGGAGCCGAGCTGGCTAACGTCGAGGGGCAAGCCCGAGGTGGCGCAGTGGAGCTCGCTCTGAAAGGCGTAGGTCACGTTGCTCGGGTCGTCGAGCTGGATCAGGGCCGAGTCGAGCCGGTTCCACTCGGCGTCGGGCGGCGGCGGCCCGTATTCGAGGGCCTTCTGCACGCCGTCGATCACGATCCCCATGCAGGCGACCTTGACCAGGTAGGAGATCAGGGTCGGCTCGCGGTGGCGGGCCTGGAGCTCGGCGGCGCGGGCCAGGTCGCGCCAGCCCTCGGCCGTCCGCCCCTGGCGCACGCGCAGGATCGCGCGCCCGCAGAGGGCCAAGGTCAGCTGCTTGATCGGCATCAGGTGCGGGAGCTCGATCGTGAAGCCCTTGCTCCAGTCGACGTCGAAGCTGACCACCGGCTGCTGGAGCACCAGGTCGAGGTCCGGGCCGATCTCCTTCAGCGTCTCCTGAACGCGCTGGGTCGCCTCCTTCCACAGGGCCGGGTCGTCGAGCTGTTGCTGCTCCTGGTCGCTGCCCGCGAAGACCTCCTCCTTGGGCTTGGCGAAGGCCTCCAGCCGATAGAGCTCCAGGGCCGCCTGCTCGTCCGAGGGGAGCTGCTCGACGCGGGTCAGCACGCTCTGGAGCCGGTCGAGGTCGTTGGCTGGCAGGGGAGGCGGAATCAGGGCCTCGGGCGAGACCGCGAGGCCGTCGGCGGCCAGCTGCGCGAAGAGCGCGGCCTCCTCCTGCTGGTGCGCCTCGACCGCGTGCCCCGAAGCGAAGGAGCCCACGCCCAGACCCAAGCCCACCAGCGTCGCGAGCGCCCCGAGGCAACCCAGCCAGGGGAACCCCGGCCCCTTCTCGCCCTCTGCGTAACCGCCCACGAGTCGGCCTCCCTGCTCTCCCTATGGTCGCCAGATCCCAGGGACGCAAGCGCTGCGCCGTACGCCGCCCAAAGAGTTGAGCAGCAGAGGTGTTCACGGCGGTTACGAAATCTGGGAAGGGTGTCTCCGCTGGTGACGCTCCCATCCGCTATGACAGCGAGGTGAGCGCGCCCCCCTCCCCGCACCCGCAGCAGCCGCAGCCGGCCCCGAGCAAGCCCCGCCCCTTCACGGTCAGCGAGGTCCTCTCGCAGGTCCGCTCCTGCCTCGACGACAACTTCCTGCCCCTCGCGGTGAAGGGCGAGGTCAACGACGCGCGCCAGCCCCGCAGCGGGCACCTCTACTTCACCCTCCGCGACCGCAACTCGCGGCTGCGGATCGTGTGCTTCCGCTCGACCCTGGAGCGGATCCCCCACCGCATGCGCGACGGCGACGAGCTGGTGGTGTGGGGCCGGATCACCGCCTACCCCGCCACGGGCAACGTTCAGCTCGTGGCCGAGGGCTTCGAGCCGGCGGGCCTGGGCGAGGCCATGGCCCAGCGCGAGCGCCTGCGCCGCCAGCTCCACCAGGAGGGGCTCTTCGACCCGCGCCGCAAGCGGGCCCTGCCGCCCTTCCCGCGCCGGATCGGCCTGGTGACCTCGCCGACGGGCTCGGCGATCGAGGACGTGCTCTCGACCCTGGCGCGCCGCTACCCCGCCGCCGAGGTCCTCCTGGCCCCGGCCCGCACCAACGGCCTGGCGGCCGGCCCCGACGTGGCGGCCGCCCTGCGCGCCCTCGACCAGCGCGGCGAGTGCGACGTGCTGCTCCTGGTCCGCGGGGGCGGCTCGCGGGAGGACCTGATCGCCTTCGACGGCGAGGTCGTGGTCCGGGCGCTCAGCCGCTGCCAGACCCCGACCGTGGTCGGCGTCGGGCACGAGGACGACACGACCCTGGCCGACCTCGTCGCCGATCGCCGCGCGCCGACCCCCACCGGCGCCGCGGAGCTGGTCGTGCCCGAGCGGGGCGAGCTGCTGGCCGAGCTGCGCGCGCGCGGCGGCCGGCTGGAGCGGGCCCTGCTCGAGCGGATCGGCCGCGAGCGCCGGCGGCTGGACGCGGTCGGCCGCGCCCACGCCCTGCGGGTGCCCGAGCTGCTCGTCGCCAGCCGG
>CALDQK010001087.1 GCA_937911525.1 uncultured bacterium | reverse complement strand
ACGTCGTGGTAGACCACCCCGCCGCGGGCGTGCACCGCCTCGACCACCCAGCCTGGATTGCCGAGCGCGGTCACGAAGAAGCGCACCCCCTCGTCGAGGGCGATGTCGACCCAGCGCTTCATGCGGTCGAGGTAGACCTTCGAGCTCGCTTCGACGAGCGCGTTGAACCCGATCGGCTTCCCGCCGCTGAGGCGGTTGATCAGGCGCAGGCCCTCGCGCAGGTCGTGGCCGTGCACGTAGCTGAGCGAGATCGGCTGCACCACTCCCATTCCGCCGGCCGCTGAGACGGCGGCCACGAGCTCGGGGTTGGAGCAGGGATACATGGCGCCGCAGATCAGCGGCACCTCGACGCCGGTGTGGCGAGTGAAGGCGGTCTCCATGGTGGCGAGTCTAGCTGACCTCCCCCTCGGGCGGCTTGGTCCGGAGGAGATCGGAGCGGCGCTGCAGCCAGAGGTAGAGCCAATAGGCGAACCCCCCGCAGCCCCAGACCAAGCCGGCGCCGAGGGCCGACCAGGCGGAGGCGGCCACGAACTCGAAGGGGGTCGTGACCCCGGCCCGAACCGACCCGCTGGGAGCCACGAAGAGCAAGACCGCCCCGGCGGTGAGCGTGAGCGCCCAGAGCGCGAGCAAGGGCCAACCGAGACAGCTGAAGGCGCGGTCACGCTCGGCGGAGCGAACCGAGGAGGCCACGATCGCGGGCAGGATCCCCAGGTAGAGCACGGCGAGGCGAGCAGCCAAGAGCCAGCCGTCCTGCGCGCTCTTGCCCAGGAAGAGCGCGAGGGGTCCCGCGCAGAGGACCGCCAAGAGCAGATATGCCAATGCGCGCCCATAGGACACGCGGAGGCGAACCGCGAGGAGCTCGCGCTGACTGAGAGGGTAGGTCGCGTAGCGCGGAACCCAGCCACCCGCGACGCGCACGAGCCCCTGCCCGCTCCAGGTCTCACCCGGGATGGGCAGGGCGGCCACCCCGAACACGGCGAACACCACGACGCTGCCCAGCCTCAGCCAGCCGACGGGGAAGAGCGCCATGACCAGGCCCAGGACGAGCCCGAACACTCCGAGCCACCAGCGCAGGGTCCAGTCGCTCTCCGGTCGGAGGAAGCGATAGAGCCAGCGCTGGCGCTCGCTCAGCAGGAGCAGCAGCGCGCGGTCGAGCCAGTTGCGCGCCGAGGTCGCCTCCTCGGGCGCGTCGTAGAGCCACTCGCCGCGGCGGATGAGGTCCAGGGCCTCGTCGCGCTCGAGGAGCGGAGGCATGTCGGGCTCCTCCTCGCGGTTCAACTCGTCCGCGATCTCCCCCCAGGGTCGGGCGCGGAGCGCGGCGCCGAGGGCGGGCGTGGCGAGGACCAGGCCGAGGAGGGGCAGGAGGACGAGGGCTCGCTCGGGCTGTGCGTCCGTGAGTGCGAGCGCGCCCTGCGGCAGCCAGACGGTCGGGATCAGCAGGAGCAGGCTCGAGTGCGCCTCCAGCCACACCAAGCCACGAGCCGTGGTGGCGGGCGCGCTCATGGGGCCGACGATCGTGACCCCCAGAACGAGGGTGAAGCCCAGCAAGAGCCACTCGCAGGAGCGGGCCGGGACGACGCGGAGCACCAGCAGGCCGAAGGGGTGAACGAGCGCCGCCTGCGCGAGGCCCAGGAGCACGAGACCCACGGCCGAGAGCCCGAGCTGCTGGGGCGTGAGCGTGCCTTCGCGGGAGAGGATCAGGACTCCGGCCGCGGCGTAGAGCAGATAGACGAAGCCCCAGAAGACGAGAGAGCGGAGGCTGAGCCAGCGCTGGAGGTCGAAGAGATCAGCGGACTCGTGAGGGAGGTGAGCCAGGCGCTTGCGGAATCCAGCGATTCCCTGCGCGAACACGGTGGCGTAGGAGGTCGTCGCGATCGCGCCCAGGCAGGCCCAGCTGACCCAGAAGTAGGTCCGCGGCTCCGGAGCAGAGACGAGCCCAAACAGGCAGAGCCCAAACAGGAACAGGCAGCAAGAGAGCAGCGTCCACCCATCCGACCAGGGGGCCCGACGGCGATACTCGGTCCAGAGCTGCGGGTCGGCCCGAAGGCGCCGGAGGGTCTCCTCCCGCAGGGCTGCCGCGAGCGTTCGGGAGGAGCGCGCGACGCTCAAGCCGTCTCCTCGCGCAGGGAGCGAAAGAGCGCGTCGAGGTCCTCGCTCCCGCGCTCCGCCAGGATCGTCTCCCGCTTGTCCGCGGCGACGACGCGCCCCTTGTGGAGCACGATCACGCGATCGGCGAAGCGCTCGACGACGTCCATGATCTGGGTCGTGTAGATCACGGTGCCTCCGCCCGAGACCAGCTCCCGGAGGAAGTCCTTGAGCGCCACCAACCCGGTCGGGTCCATGCCCGAGGCGAAGGGCTCGTCGAGGAGGAAGAGCTCCGGCGCCGCCGCCATGAGCGGGATCAGCCCGGCCTTGTAGCTCTGTCCTCGTGAGAGGGTGGCCAGGGGCAAAGGCGCCGAGGTGAGCAGGTCGAAGCGGTCGAGGAGCTCGAGCGTCCGCTCGACGGCGAGTCGCTGTGAGACGTCGTAGAGCCGCAGGACCAAGCCAGCGTGCTCGAGCACGCTCATTCCCGCGTCGACCGGAGCTGCGTCGGGGAGGAAGGCCATCCGGCGACGCATGGCCAGGGCGTCGCGCAGAAATGGCTGGCCGTCGTAGCGCAGCTCGCCTTGATCCGGGAGGAGCACGCCGCCGAGACAACGCAAGAGGGTGGTCTTGCCCGCGCCGTTGGGCCCGAGCACGGCGACGATCTCACCGCCTGGCAGGTCGAGTGAGATCGAATCCAGGACCTGGTGGCTGCGGAATGACTTGCTGAGCTCGTGGATCTCGACCCGCATGACAAGAATTATCGCAGCCGGAGCGCCGGGAGCCCGTCGCCTCAGTGAATGCGGGGCTCGATTGGCCTCGAAGCGAGGATCTCGGCCTCGGCGGCTGCGAGCTCGATCCCGCGCTGCTCCACCTCCGCTGGGTCCGCGTAGGTCTTCGCGAGGCGCACGAAGAGCTTGGCGTGCCCAGCCTCGGCCTGCGCCAGGGTCCGGTAGAAGCGCTGCAGCTCGGAGTCCTCCAGGTGCTCGCCGAGCAGCGCCAAGCGCTCGTGGGAGCGCGCCTCGATGAGCGCACAGACCAGGAGCAGGTCGGTCAGGCGTGTCCCTTCGTGTTGGTGGCGCACCTGCTTGCGCAGGGCGCGCGCGTAGGATCCCCGTGATCACGCTCCAGGACCAGGCCACGAGCGACGATCCGGTCGTAGACCTGACGGAAGTGGCTCAGCTCCTCATGGGCCAAGCGAGCCATGCTCTGCACCAGCTGCACCTTCTCCGGCCAGGTGGCGCAGAAGGAGATCGCTTGCGACGCGGCCTTCTTCTCGCAGTGAGCGTGATCGCAGAGCACCTCGTCGAAGCGCTCCAGAGCCACCTCGACCCATCGCGGGTCGGACCGAGAAGCCAATTCCATAGAGGCCTACGATACGGGTGTGATCGGGTGGCGCCAATTCGGACCTTGGTGCGTCTCACGCAAAACCGACCTGCGACGGACGGGGCTGGCTAAGCCTCCTGTTTACAGCGCCTTGCCTATTTCATTTCACTGGCCACCTTGTTGCTAGGTGAGGGTCGGAAGGCAAGGGAGCGAACGGCCGTGCACATCTACCTCAGCGATCGCCTCTTCGTGGCGATGACCAAGCGCCTTGGCATTTCTCGTCGACGCCTGCAGCGGCTCAAGGAGAGCCAGCGCCTCTCCAACACGCGCGGCGTGCGCGTCTCCCTCTTCTCGACCGCGCGCCTCCTGGGCTGGCTCTCTCCCCAACAGGCCCAGTGGCTGGTCGAAGAAGGCCAACGGGTCGCCTGCGCTTGCCCGGAGTACGCGGACGGAGTCGTCACCCTCCCGCTCGAGGCCGACTGCGAGTGGGTCCCCGAGGACGCCATTGAAGAGCTCGAGGAGCTCCCCGGCGGACTGGCCCCCGTCCAGGTCGAAGCCACGTGGGAGCCCGAGCGCTTCAGCCAGGACGATCTCCTCCCGCTCGAGCAGGGAGACTTCGACGCGGTCCAAGTCGACTACGGGCCCACCACCCAGGATCGCTACGACTTCGCCTCCTCGTCCGAGCGCCGCTCGCCCTTCCTGGTAACGGCCAGCGACGAAGCGTTCTCGGTCACTCCCAGCGACCTCTCGCCCCCTCAAGTCGACGATCTGCTCGACTTGCTCGAGGATCTCCCAGAGCAGCCGCTCGAGGAGCAAAGGCTGCTCGAGCTCTTCGACCAAGCCAGCGAGCCCGCAGCCGCGCCCCTCCCGCTCCAGGCGACCTGGGATGCCAAGCGCGCTCCCTTGGCGGCAGGGGCTGCAAACCCGTTCGACCTCGCGGCCAACTTCCCAGCTGAGGATCCCTTCGCGGCTGCCGCGAGGGCCACGGGAGACGAGCCTGTCGACCCCTTCGCCGCCGCAGCCAGCGCGTGGCAGCCGGCGAGCCACGACCCCTTCGCGCCCACCACGGAGGAACCCTTCACGCTCGGTGGGGCCAACGACCCGCTGATCGACCTCCTGGAGGCTGGGGGAGGCGACCTGCCTGCGGACAGCGCTCTCTTCGACGTGGACTGGGCCGGTATGGAGTCCGGGGTCGGGAGTCAGCCCGCCTTCCTCTAAAGGCGAGTCAAGATCGCTGCCGCCTGCTCGAGCTCGGCCAGCGTCGACCATGCATGCGCTGAGACACGAGTCTCAAGCCCTCTCGGCCTCACGACGAGCCCTCGAGCGACAAGCTCCTTGGGGTCCACGGGCTCTCGAGTCTGGACCCAGACGATGGGGCTACGCTCTTCGGCAGGCAACGCCTTCGCCCTATCGCCGAGCAGACTCCTCAGCACCTCCGCGTTGTGGAGCGCTGCTGCCTCTACGGTGTCCCCAGAGAGGCGACCCAGAGTCTCTAGACTTGCTTCGAGTCCGACGAGCGCCAGGACGGGCTCAACGCCCCCCTCCCAAGCTCCAGCACCCGGCCTCAACGCTCCATGAGCCTCCAGGGAGCACATGCCCGCGCTGATGGGAGAGAGGTCCTCCGTGTTCAAGGCCAGAAAGCCGACTTCAGGTGGCCCACAGAGCCATTTCCGGCCACAGCCGACGACGGCCGCGACGCCGCGAAGTCGCTCTGGGAGCCGCAGGACGCCGATCCCCTGAGCGACGTCCACGCAGACCTTCGCTCCCACCGCATGGAGGATGTCGAGAGCCTCACGAACCGGCCTCAACTGCCCGGTGGAGAGGCTGACCAGGGAGAGAGCCGCCCAGCGGGGTGGCCGCTCACGACAGACCCGCGCCAGGTCCTCGAGCACGAGGCGCCCAGCCCGCGAGGGAAGCTCCTCGACGACGACCCCTCGCGACTCCAAGGCGAGCCAAGGAAGTCGATTGCTGGCGACTTCGTCTGGTGCGACGAGCACACGATCCCCAGGAGCCCAGGAAACACTCTGAGCCAACAAGGCTATTGCAGTCGTCGTGTTGGAAGTGAAGGCGAGCTGCTGGGGAGTGACACCCACCAGCCGCGCCAGGCGACGTCGCGCCGATTCGCGGGTCTCAGCCTGCGCTGCTAGCTCCGTGCTGCCCTTCTGCAAGGACGGCACGAAGCGCAGCAAGCCCTCGCGAGCGCTACGCAAGAGCAGCCCTCGACGCGCATAATCCAGGTAGATCCCAACTTGGTCAGGAACCTGATCCTCGCGGAAGGCAGCTAGCTCGAGTGTCTCGGAACCTGTCATGGATCTCGAAACCAAAGAAGAAGGGCCCGCAGACTTTCGCCTGCGGGCCCTTCATGACCGGGCAACAACCTACTCTCCCGCCTGAAACAGTACCATCGGCTTAGTGGGCTTAACTTCTGAGTTCGGAATGGATTCAGGTGTGGCCCCACCAATATGGTCACCCGGATTATGTCTTGAGTTACTCCTTGCAGCGGCGCCTTCGCGTGATTCGCGAGGTGCCATCGAGCGCTCTTGGAAGCGCCGTGACACATATTTAAATAATAATTAGACCTGAGCCTAAGCCTCACGGGCTATTAGTACTGGTCAGCTGAACACGTCACCGTGCTTACACCTCCAGCCTATCAACGTCGTAGTCTCCGACGACCCTTTAGGGACCGAAGTCCAGGGAGATCTCGTTTTGGAACTGGCTTCGCGCTTATATGCCTTCAGCGCTTATCCGAACCAGACATAGCTACCCTGCGCTGCCGCTGGCGCGACAACAGGAACACCAGAGGTCTGTCCCTCCCAATCCTCTCGTACTAGGGAGAGAACTCCTCAAATCTCCTACACCCACGGAAGGTAGGGACCGACCTGACTCACGTCGGTCTGAACCCAGCTCGCGTGCCGCTTTAATTGGCGAACAGCCAAACCCTTGGGACCTTCTCCAGCCCCAGGATG
>CALDQK010001086.1 GCA_937911525.1 uncultured bacterium | reverse complement strand
CGACCGAGTCCGAAGGCCCGACGACCGAGTCCGAAGGCCCGACGACCGAGTCCGAAGGCCCGACGACCGAGTCCGAGCCCGAGGGCCCGACGACCGAGCCCGAGTCCGAGTCCGAGCTCGAGGGCCCCGCGACCGAGGGCCCGACGACCGAGTCCGAGCCCGAAGGCCCGACGACCGAGTCCGAGCTCGAGAGCCCGACGACCGAGTCCGAAGCCGAGGGCGCGCCGCCGAGCCGGGGGCTGCGCTCGTGGTGGGTCCGGCGGCGGGAGCAGATCGAGTCCAAGTGGAGCCGGGTCGGGAGCGAGATCAACCGGACCCGCTTGATCGCGAAGGTGTTCCTGCTCCACGTGCGCTACGTGTTCGGCTACCTGGCCTTCGGCTTCGCGGTCTCGGCGCCGCTGCAGCTCGGGCGCCTGCACCAGCAGGGCTGGGAGGAGGGGATCTTCAAGTCCCTGCTTTTGGGCGGCATGTGCGGGATCCCCTTCCTCCTCCTCTGGCCGCTGACGATCATCGCCTGGGAGCGAATGCGGATCCCCGAGTTCAAGAACCTCGAGCTCGGGCTGACCCGCTGGGCCGCGATCGTGGCGGCGCTGTGGGTGTTCAGCTGCGGAGTCGTGCGCTGGCCCCTGCGCCTGGACGGCTTCGTGGCCTGGATCGCGGACCCGCAGATCGCCTGGATCACCTTCGGGCTGATGTTCTTCGCCTGGCTGCGGGTGAAGTTCCACACCATGATCTTCCGCGAGTTCTACACGCTCAAGCACGACGAGGACCTCGTGCTGCGGGTCCCTCCCTCCCGGCTGGACTTGGCCAAGGGCGACGAGAGGGGGGAGCGAGACTGACCCGCGGCGTATAGTGGTGGGGATGTCTACCAAGGGAACTCAAGAGCACGACCTCTGGCTGGGTCGCTTGGCTCTCGCTCGAGGCCTGATCACTGGCCCCCAGTTGACCGAGGCGCTCCTGCTCCAGAGCCGGACGGGGATGCGCAAGCCCCTCGACGCGCTGCTGGCCGACAAGGGCTGGGTCGACGCCGACAGCCTGGAGAGCCTCAAGGAGCAGCTCGCCGGGGGTCAGACCTCCAAGGCCAGCTCTCCCCACCTCGACCCGGAGCCCGAGCGGCGGCTGAGCAGCATCTACCTGAAGGTCCTCTGCGACTCGGTCCTCGACCAGCAGCCCTTCATCGTCAGCTACGTGGGCCGCTACCCGCGCGACCCCGAGCCGGTCTGCCTGCACCTGATCGACAAGCAGGCCATTCGCCACGGGCTGTGGATGGACTTCCTCGAGGCCGTCCGCGCCAGCCAGAGCGTCGATCACCCCAACGTGGTCCGCGTGCTGGACGTCGACACCCTCGACGACGCCTTCGGGATCGTGACCCGCCAGCCCAAGGGCGCGATCACCCTCGAGTCGCTCCTGCAGCGCGTCCGCCGGCTCAAGCTCTCGGAGGCCCTGCGGATCACCCGCGAGATCGCGCGCGGCCTGACCGCCCTGCACGCGGCCAAGGTCAACCACCGCGACCTGCGCCCGGCCCGGATCCTGCTCAGCCCCAAGGGCAACGTGCTCGTCAGCCTGGCGGGCGTGACCTTCTCGCCCGAGGGCGCCGAGCAGTTCGGCTTCAAGGGCTCGATCTTCGGCAGCCCGCACTGGATCGCGCCCGAGTGCCTCAAGGGCTCGCCCCCCGACCCCAAGAGCGACGTCTACGCCCTGGGCGTGATCGCGCACGAGCTCGTGACGGGCGTCCGCCCCTTCGAAGGCGAGACCCTGGCCGAGCTCGGACCCCAACACCTCGAGCAGCCCGTGCTCGACCCGCGCACGATCATGAGCGCCCTCCCGCGCGAGATCACCGACGCGATCGTGTGGATGCTGAGCAAGTCGCCGGGGGATCGCCCCACCAGCGAGCAGGTCGTCGAGGCCCTCGGCCATGCGGAGGGCTCGATCCAGCGCACGGGGCATACGCAGAAGTTCCAGGCCTTCGATCCCGACGAGTAAGCCGTGTGGGCTCAGGCGAGCCCCTCACGACGACGGGACGAACACCAACCAACGAGAACGCGGCGCCCAAGGGGCGCCGCGTCTCGTTCCTCTGAAGTGATTCAGACCCTGGGGGGTCTTACTCCCACTTCAGCTCGGGCTTGGCGTCGGTGGCGACCATGGTGACCACGGTCTCGCTGCCCGAGGTCTTGGTCTTGTAGCTGCCGCCGTTGAGCGCCTTGATGACGTCGTTCTCGGTGCGGTGCATCTCGAGGCCGTTGTCGTAGACCAGCTGGGTGGTCTCGATCGAGGTGCCGCCGCAGTCGACGGTCTCGGTCTTGGGCATCGACTTGAGCTCGTAGCTGCCGCTGGGCGACTCGCTCTTGAGCATCACGTTCTCCAGCTCACCCTCGGTGCCGGTCCAGCTCTTGGTGGTGCCGACGTTGGCGATCTCCATCGTGATCAGCTTGGCGGGGTAGGGGCCGCCCATCTTCAGCTTGACCTCGGTGTCCTCGCCCTGGGGGCCGTCCTTCTGCTCGGGCATCTGGTACTGGACGACCTTGATCTCCTTGCCGGCCTCGCCCTTCTTGCCGAGGACCGCCTTGTTGACCTTGCCGGTCTTCTTGTCGACCCACATGCCCATCACCTGGTCCTTGGCCGAGTCGCCGTAGGCGGCCAGGTTCTGGTCGGTCTCGACGAGCCACTGGTCGCCGTCCTCGCCCACGATCGCGAGGGCGTGGGTGTTGGCGCCGCTCTTGACGCCGATCTTCATGCCGACCGCGGCGCCCTCACCGACCATGATCATGGGGGGAGCCTGGACCATCTTGGTCAGGTCCATGGCGGGCGCGCCGCCACCCTGCTGACCACCGTCCTTGGGCTGCTCGTTGCTGCTCTGATCGTCCTCCTTCTTCTGGAGGAGCTCACAACCGCTGAACACCACGGCGGCGCTCAGCATCAGGATTCCAAAACTACGCTTCATGAGTCTTCTTCCTCATCCCAGGGGCCCCGGGATGTGAAGGGGCCCGCAATGAAGGCGGGAGGGTACGCGAGCACCCAGGGGGCATCAACCGTGATCTGGGGAGGACTTACTGGACGAAGGTGCCAGCGCCGCCGCGCTCCCCGAGGGCCAGGATCGCCGTCGCTGCGGCGACGTCCTCGCCCTCGCGAGCCAGGGCCCCCACCAGGAGCGGCAGGTCCTCGCTCTGAGCGCAGCTGCTCAGACCCCGCAGGGCCCAGCTCCGCTCGCGGGGGTCGCTCGAGCCGAGCAGGCCCAGCAGCGGCTCGCGCGGGGAGCCCGCGCGGCCGAGGGTCTCGACCGCGGCCCGCCGCCAGGGCGGCTCTGCCGACGTCGACCTCCACGTCAGCGCCGCTCC
>CALDQK010001085.1 GCA_937911525.1 uncultured bacterium | reverse complement strand
AGAAGAAGACGGCCAAGAAGAAGACGGCCAAGAAGAAGACGGCCAAGAAGAAGACCGCTCGGACGGCCAAGAAGACGACTCGCCGGACCCAGAAGGTCGAGGCGCCCCAGGCCGAGGCGCCCAAGGCCGAGGCGCCCAAGGCGCCCAAGGCCGAGGCGCCCAAGGTCGAGGCGCCCACGCTCGAGGCGCCCCAGGTCGAGATCGAGGCGCCCAAGCCCGCGCTGGGCCAGCGGAGCTGGCGTCCGCGGCTGGTGGACCCTTGGTCTCCAAGCGCGCCGACCTGGGAGGCGCCGCAGGGGGTGCGGGGCTGGATCGGCCAGCGAATCGAGGGGGTCGTGCGGCGAATCATCGCCCGGGCTGCCTAGGTCCGACATAAGTCCAATCGAATCGGCCCGTCCTCCCCGAGGGCGGGCCGGTCTTCGTGTGGGCTGGCGTCGTCCCAATCCTTTGCTCAGGCTTCGCTTGCCGCTATAAGGGGGGGACCCCCTGGAGGGTGCTGGTGCCTCTAACCGCAATCCTTAGCGACATTCACTCCAACCTTGCTGCGCTGACGGCCGTGATCGCGGACCTCCGTGAGCACAAGGCCGACCGGATCGTGTGCCTCGGCGACGTGATCGGCTACGGCCCGCAGCCGCTGCAATGTGTGGACATTGCGCGCAAGGAGTTCGACTTCACCATCCTCGGCAATCACGAGGAGGCGGTGCTCTACGGCGCTGTCGGGTTCAACCCCAAGGCCAAGGCCGCGGTGGACTGGACCCGGGATCAGTTCCACCTCGAGAGCGAGGCCGAGGAGGACCGGGACGGTCGCTGGCAGTTCCTCGGGGACATGCCGATCTCGGTCGAGGAAGAGGACGACAACGTCCAGTTCGTGCACGGCTCGCCCCGCGATCCGACCCGCGAGTACCTCTTTCCGACCGACGTGCTCAACCCCGAGAAGATCTACGGGATCTTCGAGCACGTCGAGCGCGTGGCCTTCAACGGCCACACCCACGCCCCCGGCGTCATGACCGAGAGCGGCCTCTTCCGTCTGCCCCAGGACGGAGACAACGAGTACTCGCTCGACGACGAGAAGGTGATCATCAACGTCGGCTCGGTCGGTCAGCCCCGCGACGGCAACAACAAGTCCAGCTACGCGCTCTTCGACGGCAACAACGTCCTCTTCCGTCGCGTGGCCTACGACATCGACAAGACGATCGAGTTGATGTCCACGATCGACCGCCTGCCGGAGTATCTCGCGCTCCGATTGAAGGAAGGCCGCTAGACTAGCGGCCGAGCGCGCGGAACCGCTGCAGCGCTCGAGAGACCGACATTATGGAACAGCAGTTCGGCCAAGTGCCCGGGGAGCAGCCCCGGAGCGCACTCGACAAGACCAGCTTTCTGCTGATCGGCGCCTTCCTCGTCGTCTTCCTCGGCTACCAGGTCTTCTACTTTGCGCCGCGCCAGGCGCAGTACGAGAAGGAGCAGGCGGCCCTCCGCAAGCAGGAGGAGGCGAAGAAGAAGGCCGAGGCCGCGCAGAAGGAGCAGGAGCAGCAGGCCCAGCAGGGGGACACGGCGCCGACCGACTCCGCCACGCCCGCTGAGGTCGAGAGCGCCGGCCAGCAGGTCGCCCAGGGTGGCGGCGAGTCCGCGGGCGCCCCGGCCAACCCGCCCAAGGCCAACATCCCCTTCGGCAGCGCCGAACACGAGATCACGCTCAACACGGCCGGCGGCTCGGTCGACGCGCTGACGCTCAAGAACATCAAGGAGAGCACCTACGCGGCCAAGCAGAGCCGCGCCGCGGACAAGCGCGAGGCGCAGGCCTTCAAGCTGCTGCACAACTACCTGCCCGAGGTGCGCTCCTTCGCCATCGAGCCCGTCGATCCGGCCTTCGCCTTCGCGGCGACGGCCGACTGGCAGCACGAGGCGCTCCCGGGCGGCGCGCACCGCTTCGCGCTGGACCTCGGCCAGGGCTGGACCCTGGTCAAGGAATACACCCCGCCCCAGCCGGTCCAGGACGAGGACGGCAAGCCCGGGCGGGCCTTCCACTTCCTGCTCACGGTCCGGATCGAGAACTCAGCGCCGCAGGAGCGGACCTTCGAGTATTTCCTCAACGGCTCGGCCGGCATGGTCAACCAGGACGTCGGCCGGACCAGCTACGGCCACGAGGTCGTGACCGCGCTCCAGGACGACGGCGGGCGGGTGTCCCTCGAGATGGAGGGGACCCAGGGCTTCGACGACGAAGCGGGCAAGCCCGAGTCGAGCTTCGCCGCCAAGGCCGATCAGAGCCTGCCCTACTACGGGCTGGTGACCAAGTACTTCGCGAGCATGGTGATCCCCCAGGGAGAGACCAAGCTCGCCGCCGTCGAGGCCTGGGACCTGCTGACCAAGGCCGGCCTGCGGGCCAAGGCCGGCGACGACCAGGGCGGGGACGCGGTGGCCATTCAGGGCTACACCCGCGGCCTGCTCAACGCCAAGGTCCCCGCCGGCGGCAGCGTCACCCACCAGTTCATGATCTACGCCGGACCCCGCCAGGAGTCCGACGTGTTCGACCTGCCGGTCTACAGCGAGCACAAGCTCGGCGAGCTCGTCTACTACGGCTGGGGTCTCTTCGCGCCGATCGGGCGCCTGCTGCACACGATCCTCAGCGGCTTCCACGCCGTGTTCGGCAACTGGGGGATCGCGATCCTCTGCCTGACCGTGCTGGTCCGGCTGGCGATCCTCCCGCTCAGCCTGATGCAGCAGCGCTCCGTGATCGGCATGCAGAAGCTGGCCCCGGAGATGAACAAGATCAAGGAGAAGTACTCGGCCAGCGACGGGACCATGACCCGCGAGCAGCAGATGCGCTTCCAGCAGGAGCAAATGGAGCTCTTCCGGAAGCACGGGGTCAACCCGCTCGGCTGTATCGGGCCGATCTTCCTCCAGATGCCGATCTTCATCGCGCTCTACAACGTCGCCAACTACGCGGCGGACCTGCGCGGCGCCTCCTTCATGGGCTGGATCACCGACCTCAGCAACCCGGACGTCGTGGCGCGCCTGCCGATCACGCTGCCGATCCTGGGCACCAACGCGCTCTCGATCCTGCCGCTGATCATGATCGTGACCTACTTCCTGCAGCAGAAGATCCAGCCGCCGCCGACCGACCCCAAGATGGCCGAGCAGCAGAAGATGATGAAGTTCATCTTCCCGGTCTTCGGCCTGCTCTTCTACACCTTCCCCAGCGGCCTCCTGCTCTACTTCGTGGCCAGCTCCCTGTGGGGCATCACCGAGCAGAAGTTCATCAAGGACAAGCTGCTGAACAAGGACGGCGACGAGGGCGGCAAGAAGGAGGCGGCCAAGAAGGCCGCCAAGGAAGCCATGCCCGGCCTGGCCAACGTCGGCAAGAAGGACGCCGAGCTCGAGCCCGTCGCCAGCGCGACCGAGGGTGACTCGGGCGAGGGCGGCGGCAAGAAGGGCAAGGGGAAGAAGGGCAAGAAGGGGAAGAAGGGCAAGTAGCCTCGGCGACGCCCGCCCGTGCCCGACACGATCGTCGCGCTCAGCTCGCCGGTGGGGCCCGCGCCCCGCGCCGTGGTCCGCCTCTCGGGCCCGCGCGCGCGCGAGCTCGCCCGCTCGCTCCTCCCCGACGCCCTGGACCTGCGTCCCTGGCGCCTGACCCCCAGCCAACTACGCCTGCCTGACTGGCCCTCCGCGCCCTGCGCGGTGTTGAGCTGTCCCGCTCCGCGCAGCTACACGGGCGAGGACGTGGTCGAGCTCTGGGTGCCCGGCGCCCCGCCCCTCGTCCGGCGCCTGCTCGTGACCCTCCAGGAGCGCGGGGCGCGCCTGGCCGACCGCGGCGAGTTCACCCGGCGCGCCTTCCTGGGCGGACGCCTGAGCCTGCTCGAGGTCGAGGCCGTGCTCGCGCTCACGAGCGCCGCCGACGCCGAGGCCAGCCGCGCCGCGCTGCGGGTCCTCGAAGGCGGCGTCGGCGCCGAGCTCGAGGCGCTCAAGCAGGCCCTGCTCGACCTGCGCGCCCACGTCGAGGCCGCGATCGACTTCTCGGAGGAGGAGCTCGACCTCGCCGACGAGGAGCAGCTCGCCCGGCGCCTCGAGCGGCTCGCCGCGACCCTCAG
>CALDQK010001084.1 GCA_937911525.1 uncultured bacterium | reverse complement strand
GCCTACGAACACTCGGTCATGCTCAGCGATCTCTCGGCGAGCGAGCCGCTCGAGCTCGCGGGCGGCCACCTCCGGGTGGTCCGATTCCCGGCGGTCCAGCCAGGACGCCGCTATCACTGCTACCTCGATCAGGGGGTCTCGGTCACCGCGCAGCAGGCGCCCAACGGGATCTACTACCTGCTGCAGAACTACCTCGTCCGGCCCGAGACCGTCCCCCAGGAGCAGGCATGAGCGCGCGGATCATCAGGTTCGACCTCAGCGAGGCGAACGGGACCCTGAAGGTCCGCGTCGTCACGGATGGGCGCACCGGGGTCGACTCGGTCACCGCATGGCCGCGGATCCTGGCCCCCGGCGAGGGCGGCAAGCCCTGGTTCCAGGAAGCGAGCGTGACCGAGGCCAGCGAATTCGAGCTCTACCAGGTCAGCGACGAGGACGAGGAGCGGGACGTGTTCGAGGGGGAGGCCGACATCAGCGGCTGGGCCCCCGGGACCTATCGGATCGAGGTCGCAGACATCCTCAGCGAAGACTGGCTCGAGGTGGATCAGCCCGAAGACACGGTGCCGCCCTCGCAGCTCCTCGACGTGACCGCGGACGAGCAAGCCCGCGCCAAGGGAGTGATCGACGCGACCTACGTCAGCCGCCCCGTCATGATCCGGGCCATCGAAGGGATCAGCACGCGCGGCAAGCTCGGCTACTACGGCCAGCAGGACCTCAAGGCCGTCCCCTCGCCGCGCTGGGCGACGCCCGTGAGCGATCAGGTCGTCTTGATCCAGTTCTGGTTCGACATGCGCGCTGGTGAGCAAATGGCCTGGTGGGCGACCACCAGCGGCTCCAAGGACAAGCGACGGGCCAGCCGCGGAGAGGGCAAGGACGAGGTCAAGACCGCCAGGCCAGGCGGTTGGTTGAAGAGCTTCGCCAACTCCAGTGACCACCTGCCGCCAGAGGTGTTCCGACTCCCCTCGAACAAGATCAAGTTCGTGAACGGGAAGATGCGGCTGGACTACGACTTCATGGTCGTGATCGTCGACAAGGACGAGGAGACGGTCACCGCGCGCGCCAAGGCCCTGAACCGGGTGCACCAGTGGGCCGAGGCCAACTCGAGCGACCGCTACGAGGCGCGGCTCGCCTTCGCGCGCGCGGCGCGCCTCCTCGTGGACAACTTCATCACCTCCGACGGCAAGGCCGACCCGCGCTGCTTCTTCTTCGCGGACTTCTTCAGCGTCGGAAAGGACGGCGTCGCCTATCCGGTCGTCTTCCTGCCGCTCAAGGCTCGCGGGGCCCGCTACGGCAAGACGCTCTCCCTGCTCGAGAGCGGGATGCAGGTCAAGGGCGGCAAGAAGCTCTCCTTCCTCGACACCTTGAACAACCTCGGCCGCGACCTCGAGAAGGAGGACATCCTCACGGCCAATCACTGGCACCTCGCGCTGACGAGGAAGGACAAGCGCGCGCAGACCCTCATCGACAACGTCGTGACCTACTTCCGCAAGCACCCCGACCGGCTCGAGGAGCTGCGGGGGATTGCCACGATCCACTTCCTCCACGACCTGGCCTACTCGATCACTGTCCTAGAGCGCGGGCGCTTCTTCGCGCAGATCGACGACGAGCTCGACAGCCTCAGCACCGCGGAGATGAAGAAGCGGATCGCGGCCCACAAGGAGGTCGCGCGCAAGGCCGAGGTCGCCTTCGCGATGTTCGTGTGCGGCGTCTACGAATACATGCGGATGGAGGTCGCCTATCCTTTGCTGACCAAGACGCTCAAGGCGCGCCTGAGCTTCCTCGAGGAGGCCCTCGCCGACGACGAGCGGATCGGTCGCATCGCGGCCAACCTGGTCGTGAAGTACCACCTGGCCTACACCCGCACCGAGAGCAAGCGCCGCTCCCGCCTCAAGGAGAACTTCGCGGCTCAGCTCCTCCCGCTGGGGCTGCGCCAAGGCCCCGCCGAGCTCTTCATCCAGGAGGTGCACCAGGTCGTCACCAAGCACGACCTCGGCAGCGCCGCAGGGCTGGACCGGATCAAGATGATCGTCGCGGGCAACGACTACGCCGGCACCTTGATGGGGAGCCTGCGCAAGTACCTCCGTCAGCACATGCAGGAGGCGCGCGCAGTCGTCAAGTCCAAGCAAGAGCAGATCTTCGACGAGACCTACTTCGACCTCTACAAGTCCAACAACCTGCTCGCAAAGTACAAGCTCGCCTGCAAGCAGGCCTACGAGGCCATGCAGATCAAGCTCCTCGACCCCGGCTCGCACCCCAAGGCGAAGAGCAGCAACCCGACCGACAACTCCTCGCTCCGCAAGTGGCCCTTCCTCGACTACGCGATCTACGCCGGCGGCAAGAACTTCGACGCTCGCGACGACCAGCTCGAGCTGGCCCTCCAGATCTTCACGACGACCTTCTCCCTCGGCTGCGGCGCCGCGCTCGGCTACGCGGGCGCCTCCGAGGTCATCGCCAACGCGGCCGAGGGAGTCGCGAAGGCGATGCTCGAGTTCGTCAAGGACGAGGGCAACGCAGAGCTGCTCTGGCAGGACGCCATGGCGGGGCTGGCTGAGCCGAGCGATGCGAAGGCTGCTC
>CALDQK010001083.1 GCA_937911525.1 uncultured bacterium | reverse complement strand
TGCGCCAGGCCCTGAGCGCCCCCCCGCCTCCCGCCTCGCGCGCCCTGCTGGCGCTGGTCGCGCTGGCCAGCCTGGCCGCCCTGGCCAGCGCGGCGGCGCTCTGGGTCGCCAGCCGCCCGGAGCCCCGGCTGAGCGCCTCTCCCAGCCCGAGCGCTCAGCGCCGCCGCGGGCCCGACCCCCTCCGCCTGGCCAGGAGCGCCTTCGCCGCGCGCGCCCCGCTCCGCCTCTACGAGCACGTCCGCGCGGCGCCGGCGGAGGCCTTCGCCGACCCGGCCGCCGCCGCGTTCCGGGACGAGGTCCTGGCTTGGACCCAGGCCGAGCTCGAGCGGGGTCTCGCCAAGGCCACCCCCTGGCTGGCGCCGCTCGGCGCGCTCGAGGAGCGCCTCGGGCGCGAGGACGAGCTTCACCCCCTGGCGCTCGCATACGCGGACGCCCTCCTGCAAGGGGTCTACGAGCAGCGCCTCGACGCAGTCCAGGCCACCGCCGCGACCGAGGCCCTGGCTGACTCCGGGCTCCACGCGCGCGTCGCCACCCTCGAGCTGCTGCTCGACGAGTTCATGCGCACCTTCCTGGCCGAGCGCCGCGACGAGCCCTGGGGCCTCCGCCTCCTGAGCGCCTGCGCCCGCTGCGGGGTGGACCTGCACTTCGACCACTACGCGATCGCAGCCGGCAAGCAGCCGCGCGGCGAGGACCCCCTCTCGGTCTACCTCCGCCTCCGGCTGCGCTTCGTCACCCAGCGCGGGCTGGGCCCGGTCGAGACCCGACGGCAGCTCGCCGCCAGCCTGCTCGAGATCCCCCCCGCCCTCCGAGCCGAGCTGCCCCTCGGCGCGCGGGTGGACGCAGAGCGCGTCATCGTCACCGCGCGGGTCGAGCGCGGCGAGCTCGCCCCGCGCGAGCGCCTGGCGCACCTGCGCGAGCTGCTCGCGCTGCTCGGAGCGCGCCCGCACAACTCCCTCCGCCTCGGGCTCAGCTCCAGCCTGTTCACGCTCTGGCGCGAGGCGCCGCCGGACCTCGTCCCCCTGGTCCGAGCCGAGCTCCTGGCTCAGCTCAGCCGCCTCGAGATGCCCCCCGAGCACCTGCTCCAACACCCCTCGCTGCGTCTGCGAGAGGACCACCTCCGCTACCAGCTCCTCCTGGTGGCCGTCGAGCAGCTCGACGTGGCCGAGGCTCACGTGGCTGCCTTCGCGGCTGACCCGGACCTCCACGAGCAGCTGCGCGAGAGCCTGGAGCGGAACCTCGCCCGCTTGCGCCGCTTCCGCGAGACGGGCGAGTGGGCCAAGCGCTGAAGCCTGGGGATTCGGGCTCCTCGCGTTAGGATCCGCCCACCTGGCCGGAGAGGCTCCATTCATGCGGATCACCAAGGTCTACACCAAGACGGGCGACGCCGGCGAGACCGGCCTCGGCGGAGGGCAGCGGGTCCCCAAGGACCACGCCCGGATCGAGGCCTACGGGACCGTCGACGAGCTCAACAGCCACCTGGGCGTCGCCCGCCTGCACGTCAGCGACCCCGAGCTGGCGGCGGCCCTCGAGGCGGTCCAGCACCACCTCTTCGACATCGGCGGCGACCTCTGCGTCCTGGCGGCCGACAAGGAGCGCTACGGGATGCCGACCTTCCCCCAGGAGCCGGTCAGCTGGCTCGAGGGGTTGATCGACCAGGCCACCGCCGAGCTCCCCCCGCTGAAGGAGTTCATTCTCCCGGCGGGCGAGCCGGGCGCGGCCCACCTCCACGTGGCGCGCACCGTGTGCCGCCGGGCCGAGCGCCTGTGCGTGACGCTCGAGCGCGGCGAAGGCGACGTGTCCGAGCACGTGATCCCCTACCTCAACCGGCTCAGCGACGCGCTCTTCGTGTGGGCCCGCCTGATCAACCTGCGCCAGGGCCAGGGCGACGTGCTCTGGGAGAAGCGCTTCCGCGCGGGCGCGGGCGAGGCCGACCAGGAGCAGTCCTCATGAACGCCGCCGTCGAGGCCGAGAGCGGAATCGTCTACCTGGGACCCTTCGGCGAGTTCGAGCTCGCCGCGATCCAGGAGGAGCTCACAGGCGCCGAGGCCGAGACCCTCGGCGACCCGCTGACCTGCATTCGCGTCAGCGACCCTCGGGCCGCCTACGACGCGACGGGGCTCCTGCTTCGCCTGAGCGCGACCGCTCCCCAGGCCGCGATCGTGGCCTTCTTCGTCGACTCCAAGGCCGGCGCCGAGGGCGTGCGCGTGTTCCAGGGCGGCAGCGAGAACGAGCGCCGCGAGCTGGTGTGGGCCGAGGCCGATGTCCCCGACCCCGCCCAGTGGCCGGTCGGCAGCCTGGCCATGACCTTCGGGCTCCAGGTCGGCGCCCTGACGCGCGTCCCGCGCCCCGGCCGCCCGCCCCTGATTCAGGTGATCGAGGCCCTGCTCTCGGGCGCGACCGTCGAGACCGAGGACCCAAAGCTGCTCCAGCAGGCGGTCGAGCTGCTCGGCCAGATCCCGATCCCGCCGGCGACCGCCGCCCTGATCGCGCACCTGAAGCACGACGACTGGGTGGTCCGCTACCACGCCGCCAAGGGCTACTCGCGGATCGACCGCCAGCAGGGCCAGGAGGAGCAGCCGCGGCTGGAGTCGATCCTCGAGGATGAGGACGAGAGCGTGCGCGAGGCGCTCTTCCAGGGCTTCCTCGAGCTCCTGCCCGAGGTGGACTTCTCAGCCAGCGCGCTGATCGAGCAGATCGACGTCTCGCTCGAGCGCGGGCTGAAGGACGAAGACGAGGACGTGCGCGAGATGGCCGAGCAGGCCGCCGAGCTGCGCGCGCGCCTGCTGGGGTAGCGCCATGTTCACGGGAATCGTCGAGCACGTCGCGCCGATCCTCGCGATCGAGCCCCGCGGAGCCGCCTACCGCTTCCGCCTCGACCTCGGCCCCGTCGCCGAGGGCCTCGAGATCGGCGACAGCGTCGCCTGCGACGGCGCCTGCCTGACCGTCGTCACCCTCGAGGGCCAGATCGCCGAGTTCGACGTGATCCGCGAGACCGTCGAGCGGACCGCCTTCGCCCAGCTCCAGGTCGGGGGCGGGATCAACGTCGAGCGCCCAATGCGCGCCGACGGCCGCTTCCACGGCCACCTCGTCTCGGGTCACGTCGACGGGACCGGCGCGATCGTGGTCAAGCGCGAGGAGGACGGTCAGACCTGGCTCACGGTGGAGATCGCCCCCGAGCTGGCCGCCTTCTGCGTCGAGAAGGGCTCGATCACCCTCTCGGGTGTGAGCCTGACCCTGACCGCGGTCGAGGGCAGCCGGGTCTCGGTGGCCCTGATCCCGCACACCCTCGAGGTCACGACCCTCGGCCAGCGCCGCGAAGGCGAGCTGCTCAATATCGAGGTCGATCAGCTGGCCAAGCTCGTCCACCGCCTGATCTCGCCCTACCTGCCCCAGGGCGCGCCGGGGCTCGACCTCGACGCCCTCAAGCGGGCGGGCTGGGGCCAGCAGGAGGGCTAGGTTCCTCAGCGGAAGCGAACGAGGGAGCTGTCGCAGTCAGCGACAGCTCCTTGGCGCTCCGACGATTGAACGGAGAAAACTCGAAAGCTGGAAAGCGCGGTGACTGCTCAGCGGAGCGGCCTTCTTCGAGTCTCTCCGGTTTCCCCGTTCGAATCAGCTAATCAGGAGGGAGCTGCCGCTGAGCGCGACAGCTCCTCCCCCTTTGGATGGATTGAACCGCCAAGCGCGCCAAGATTGCCAAGATTCGCCATTTCTTGGCGTTCTTGGCGTTCTTGGCGGTTCAGTTTTTATAACGCGAAGGAGCGGTCGCTGAGTGCGACAGCTCCTTCTGCTTCGTCGTTTCGGGCACCGGCACGGGGTACGGGCACGACTGGGAGTTTCCGGACAGGCCCTCTAGTCTTTGTGAGGCGCTGACAGACAGAGTGCTGAGCATCGCCTCTGTCTGCGCTCCGTGGCAGACTCTTCCGCCTCAAGGGGGACTCCACGTGACCAAGACCTGGCTGACCAGCCTCGCGCTGCTCCTAACCTGCGCGCTCCCCGTAGCCGCACAGGACGAGCCCTCGACGGCCGAGCTGCTCGAGCGGCTGCGCCAGCTCGAGCAGCAGGTCAAGCAGCTCCAGGAGGGGCAGCAGCCCGCAGACGCTGGGGGAGACGAGTTCCGCCTCGGCGACGAGGGCGAGGAGTTTCGCCTCGAACCCCCGCCCCCGGCCGAGGAGAGCAAGGCGGCCCCCGGGCCGCTCGAGCGCTCGATCTATCGCAACCGCGCTGGGGGCTACGGCAACCGCCACGGCTACGGCTACTCCGACGACGGGAGCGGGATCGGGTTCGACTTCGGCAAGGGGATCCGCTTCCAGCTCGGCGGCCAGATCCGCGCCCGCGCCGAGTATCGCGACCCCGCCGACCTGCGGATCCCCGGCCAGGCGGGCCGCCCCCTCACGGACGACTCGAGCGACGCCAGCGACTTCATGCTGCTGCGGACGCGGATCAACTTCGACGTGATGCTCGGCCGCCACCTGCGCGCCTTCGTCGAGCTCCAGGACAGCCGCGTGTGGGGCGACACCGAGACCAACCGGGACACGGCCGAGGTCTTCGTCCGCCAGGCCTTCGTCGAGATCGCCGAGCCCTTCGACCTCCCGCTCTGGGTGTGGGCCGGCCGCTGGAAGCTGCCCGACCTGGGTGACCGGCGCCTGATCTTCACGGCCGAGTTCAACAACGTGACCCGCTCCTGGGACGGCGTGCAGGTGTTCGGCCACCTCGGCGGCACCCGCACCGACCCCTTCGTCTGGTTCACGGCCTTCGCCGCCAACGTGCGCGAGGGCCGCGTCGGCACGCGCACCGGCGACGAGAACGACGACTTCTGGTTCTCGGGGATCTACGCGACCGTGCACGGGATCGGCAACTTCACGGTCGACCTCTACGGCTTCTGGCGCCACCTCAGCGACCGCGTGTTCGCGAGCGAGAAGCGCGCCCGCCTCGGCGACCGCAAGGACTTCACCCTCGGGGCGCGGATCGCCGACGACTGGGGCTTCCTCGGCTACTCCGCCGAGGCGGCCTGGCAGTACGGCGACCAGGCCGGCGACCGCGTGCGGGCCTGGGCCGCCGCGGCCAAGGGCTGGGTCAAGCTCGACCTCGACGAGCAGAGCCACGTCGCCTTCCTGGCCGAATACGCCTACGCCTCGGGCGACCGCGACCCCGACGACGGCAAGCGTCAGGCCTTTGACCCCCTCGCCCCCTCGATCCACCTCAACCACGGGCGAATGGACAACTTCGTGTGGAGCAACGTCCACGACGTGATGCTCGGCGTGCGCTACGCGCCGCTGAAGTGGCTGAAGTTCCACCTCGAGGGCCACGCCTTCTGGCTGGATAAGCGCAAGGACGCCTGGTATTTCCGCCCCAACGTCGTCCTGCGCCAGGACCCGACCGGCCGCGCGAGCAGCTTCGTCGGCAGCGAGCTCGACCTGTGGGTCAGCGCCAAGGTGTGGGACCACCTCACGGTCCGCGCCGGCTACTCGCGCTTCTTCGCGGCCGACTACGTGCGCAACACGGGCAAGAACACCTTGGGCCGCGGCAGCGGCGCCGATCAGGACTGGGCCTTCCTGACCCTGCAGCTCGACTTTTGAAGCGCGCGCGCCTGCTGGCCCTCGCGCTCCCGGGTCTGCTCTGCACCAGCGGCTGCTTCCTGATCGCGCTGGGCTACCCCAGCTACGACATCAACTACGCGACCTACCGCCTCCCGGCCAAGGCGACCCGCTTCGCGGCCGTGTGCACGCCGCAGGACGACTACAACGCCGCCCCGCCGCCCATGCTCGAGGCGCGCTCCACGCTCGTGTTCTCCTCCAACCGCCCTGGCGGGGCCGGCGGCTTCGACCTCGTCGCCTACGACATGAGCGCGACCTTCAACCAGGACAGCGGCCACTTCGACCTCTGGGCCCGCCGCCTCCTCGACGAGGACCGCTCCTGGAACGCGGACCGGGCCCGCGTGCTCGACCTGCTGAAGTCGATCAACTCGAGCGCCGACGAGCTGGGCCCGAGCTGGATCGGCTACGAGCAGCGCGCGTTGACCTTCACCAGCGACCGCGACGGCCAACGCGACGTCTACCTCTACGGGCCCGAGCTGGCGCGACCGCTCCCGCTGGGGGCGCTCAACAGCCCGCACGACGACGGCTACGCCTGCGTCGTCTCGGCCAGCCAGAGCGTGGCCTTCGACTCCAACCGCGGCGGAGACCACGACCTCTACCAGACGCCGCTCACGACGCTCCCCCACGACGCCACGAGCGTCGCGCCCCTCGCCGCGCTCAACAGCCCCGCCAACGACCGGGCCCCCTTCGCCTGCGAGCGGCGCCTGGTCTTCGCCTCGGACCGAGCCGGCGGGCAGGGCGGCTACGACCTCTACCTGTCCCGCTACGTCGACGGGCGCTGGACGACCCCGGTCAACCTCGGGCCCCAGATCAACTCGGCTGCCGACGAGTTCCGCCCGGTGATCGTGCCCGCCCCCGAGTTCAGCAACGACCTCTTGCTCTTCTCCTCGAACCGCCCCGGCGGAGCTGGGGGCTACGACCTCTACTACGCCGGCGTCGACCGCTAGCGAGGAAGGGGTCCTGCCCTCGAAGGCGCCTTGACGAGGCGCCTTAGAAGGAAAGTAGAACAGAGGAAGGAAGGAAGTCGGTGCCTGCGAAGGCAAGGTCGCCTTGGTGATCCAGCTCGCTACAGGCCCTGAACGAGCGATCGCCTATCAAGCAGCCGCAGCCTTCCTCTCCTTCCTCCTTCCTGCCTTCCTTCTCTCACGCGCCTCGCCCACCGGCCCTCGCCTCGCGAGCGCCTCACCGAGCGCTGGTAGGAGCCAGCCGTGCTCGAGTCCGAGGGCTGCCTTCCTTGCTCGTCAGCGCTGATAGAAGACCTCGACCACGTTGGCGGCGCGACTGCTCGTGACGAGGTCCTGCTTGCCGTCCCCGTCTACGTCCAGGATCTCGCACGCGAAGGGCGAGGGGCTGGTGCTGAGGAAGATCGGCCCAGCCAGCGACTGCGCCCCGGCCTTGTTGGCCCCGGAGTTCTGGTAGTAGACGCCGACCTGGTTGCTGCCGGCGTAGGTGATCGCGAGGTCGTCGAGGCCGTCCCCGTTCAGGTCACCAGCCACGATCTCCGCCGGCTGGAGCAAGGTCAGCAACGAGACCACCGTGTCGAACTTGGGGGGCACCTGCGCCGGCTTGTTCTGAAAGGCCACGCCCACCAGGCTGCCGACGAAGTTGGTGAAGGCCACGTCCTTCAGCCCGTCGTTGTTGAGGTCGGCCGCGATGGCGTAGGACGCGCCGGTGAAGCCAGGCAGCTGGATCCCGCCGGTCACGCCGTCCTGCGGCGCACCGAGGGTCCCCGCGGGGCCCTGAAGGATGATCTGGAAATTCGGCGGGACAGCGGTGTTGAGGGGCACGAGCACGTCGAGGTCCCCGTCGCCATCGAGATCGGACAGCGTGGCTGAGCTGGGGAGCGCCATCGTGAAGCTGACGTCGGTCGCGAAGGTCGCGTTGGCGCCGCCGCGGAACACGCGGAGCGTGCCCGTCGTGGCGCCGCTGAGCTCGACGAGCACGAGGTCCGGGTGCGCGTCCCCCACGATCTGCCCGACATAGCCGCCGAACACGGTCGACGAGGAGAGCACGACCCGCGTCGTGGTCTGAATCGGGGCCGCGCCGCCCTGGTTGAGCAGGACGGCGGCGCCGCCCCGGCTCTCGGTGCTGGACTGCGTGAACACGACGACGTCGTTGCGCCCGTCGTTGTTGTGGTCGCCGATCCCTACGCCGCTCGCGCTGACGAGCCGCAGCGAGCCCACCCCGGGGGTCGGCGAGAGGAGGGACTTGTCCTGGATCTCGACCCCGATCTCGGAGCTGCCTCCGCTGGGGAAGAGGGCCTTCAGTCCGCCCGCGCCGTCGCGCGCCAAGATCGAGATCGAGGTGTCGCCGCTGTTGCCCACCACCAGCTCGAGCCCCGGCGTCGACGAGTCGAGCTCGCCCGCGGTGAGCGACTGCGGGCTCGTGCCGACGGGGAAGCTGAGGGGTCGGTCGAGGGTCCCCGGCACCAGGGCCTGCAACCGGCTCACGTCGGCCAGCGTCGAGCCGCTGACCAGCACGTCTGCCCGCCCGTCTCCGCTGACGTCGCCGACCTCGAGGTCGAAGGGGTTGAGGCTCGTCGAGAAGCGGACCGCGTCGAAGGTCGTCACACCGCCGCTGGTGCCCTTGTTCACGTAGATCGTGATCCGGTTCTGGACGCCCTCGGTCACGCTCAGATCGACGCGACCGTCGCCGTTGACGTCCTGGGCCACGTAGCGGGCGGTGCCCACGCCCGTGTAGAGCGTCGCCGCGGGCTGCATCGAGGCCGCCCCCGCCACCAGCGCAGGGGGCGCCGGCGACTGGCGCATGCTCAGGGTCGGGGACCCCATGTTCGCCCCCGGGAAGCTGACCTGGGGTCCTGCCCCGTCGGGGTCCGCGCCGCGCAGCACGATGATCCGCTGGCTGAAGGCGCCGCCGCAGGCGAGGTCCGGCAAGCCGTCCTCGTTGAAGTCCCCGACGGCCACCGACTGCACGTCCCCCTGAGGGATCCCGAAGGAGCTGAGGTCGATGTTCGTCGCCGCGTTGAAGGTCCCCGCAGGTCCCTGGGTGATGATCGAGACCGAGCGCTCGACGGCGTTGGCCACGATCACGTCCAGCAGCCCGTTGGAGGTCACGTCGGCCACGGTCGCGTGCAGCGAGAAGGCGGGGTTGGCCCCGCCGGTCCCCACCGGGATCGTGATCGGGGCCTCGAAGTAGGCCCCCGCGGCCCGCCGCAGCAGGATCGAGACGGCGCCCCGGGTGCTGGTCGCGGTGGTCGTCGCGGCGTGCACGACCACGAGGTCCTGCTTGCCGTCGGGTCCGCCGCCGTTGGAGGCGATATCCACTGCGATCAGGTCCGTCGGCCGGACGCCGCCGGTCTGGATCAGCTGGGCAGGTGTCCCGATCGCTCCTCCGGTCTGCGGGAGCACGACGATCGAGTGGTTGCGCTGGTGGCCGGCGCCCAGCGAGTAGCTGCTGCTCGTGAGCCCCGTCACGAAGGCACCCGCCGTGAAGGCGTTGGCCGGCGCCGCGGTCAGCGTGATTCGATTGTTCGCCGCGTCGACCGACTGGATCTTGCCCTGCTCGGTGGTCGCGCCTTGCGAGATCAAGACCTGCATCCCGACCTCGAAGGCCTCTCCGCTGAGGGGCGAGAAGGGGCTCAAGGACTGGAGGGTGAACACCGCGCCCGCCACCGCCGTGACCGACGAGGTGATCTGGGGCGGCAGCTCATTGGCGATCACGAGGTCGGAGGTCGGGCTGGCGACCGTCGAGAGGTCTTCGTCGCAGGACAGGACCGCGAGCTGACCCGGTCGGAAGTCGTTGGGCAGGCTGGTCGCGCTGACCCCCGCCTGGCCGCTGAGGCGGAGGGTCAGGTTGGCGGTCGCCGCGACGGCCCCGCCCAGGGCCGCCGAGCCGGGCAGGAGCCCTGAGCCAGCGTAGTTGTCGGGGTCCTCGATCGTGATCGTGTTGGCGCCGATCGCTGAGACCCGGAAGAAGCGAGGGCCGATCGGATCCCCCAGCGGCGCTCCCCCGAAGGAGCGCGGCAGCCCGAGCCAGTCGCCGACCGCCACGGGACTCGTCGACCCGGTCACGTTCAGGGTCGTGGTCCCGTTCCAGGCGATCTGCGTCGCGACCGGCAGCGCTCGCCCCAGCAGCGTCTTGGTCACCGGCGACTGGAACGCCTGTCCGTCACTCAGCAGGAGCGCGTAGCTGCGCAGGAGGTCGCTGCTCAGGACCGCGTCGATCTTCCCGTCGCCGTTGAGGTCGCCGCTGGCGAAGCCCTTGACCTGTCCCAGGTTGCCGGGCGCGATCACGGCGTCGGTCAGGGGCCCGTTGCTGACGAAGAAGTTCCCGGTCCGGGCGGTGGTCGTGCTGGTCCCGTCCGAGAGGGTCAGCGTCACCTCGACCAGGCGGTTGTTGCCGAACCCGAGGTCGGCGAAGGAGTCCCACACCAGGTTGAGGTTGGTCCCGCTGACCGAGCTGGGGACCGAGCCAGGGACCGAGCTGGGCGAACCCGACTTGATCGTGAGGTTCCCGCTCGCGCCGCTGTTGACGTCGCGCCAGGTCGCGCTCGAGAGGGTCAGGCTCGCGCCCGGGTTGGCGTCGGCCGCGCGATAGGCGAGGGCGACCTCGAAGGAGTCGCGCGCCGGGGCCGAGACCTCCAGGGTCGGGGCGATGTTGTTGGCGATCGAGAACACGTTCGACTCGACCGGCGTGCCCGGCTGGCTGTCGATGGTGTCGATCGGCGTGACCCGGATCTGCACGTCGTTGGCGTTCTGGGCCGAAAACAGGACGGAGGTGTTCCAGGTCAGGTTGTGGGTCACCCCGCTCGGCGAAGAGGCCAGCCCGGTCGTCCCGCCGCTGAGGATCTGGTCGGCGGGGATGTCCTGATAAGCCTGGCCGTTGGCCCGGTACTCCAGCTTGAGGTCGATCCGGTCCGACTCGGGGTCCCGCAGCACGACGGAGAACACGAGGTTCTGCGACTGGGTCGTCGCGAGCGGAGTGACCGTGCCCTCGGGAAGGTCGTTGGTCCAGGTCAGACCACCGCCCAGCGTCCCCGTCCCGCCGGCCGGGTTGGTCACCGCCACGTCCACCGGGCCGACCGTCGACGCGCTCGGCAGGACGATCGTGAGCGTGTTGGCGTCGATCACCTGGACGCTGGTGGCCGCGGTCCCGCCCACGGTGACCGTCGGCAGGCTCACGCCATCCGTAGGGAAGTTCGAGCCCGTGATCGTGGCGCTCATGCCCCCCATGTGGCTGGCCGTGGCTGGCGAGATCGCCGTGACCTCGGGCGCCGGAACGGTGGCCACGGTGCTGCTGGACGATCCCCCCGAGGCGCTCGCCGCGATCCCTCCGACCAGCAGACTCAATCCACAGCCCGAGGCGCTCGCGACGAACGCGAGGGCCAGGCTCAGTCCAAACAGCCTCACCATTGCTTCCCCGACTGACCGCATGAGGTCCTAGAGCTTGGTCTCTAGCTTGAGACCCTCCGTCGGGGTCTCGGCGCGGAGCTCGCGGTAGAGCTGCTCGGGCAGCAGGAAGAGCGCCCAGAACTCCTTGCCGAAGGAGACCTGCACCCCGCTCTCGAGGCGCTGGGGCTTGCGCGGCTCGACCCGCTTGTTGGAGATCGTGGTCCCGTTGGTCGAGCTCCAGTCGGTCAGGCTCCAGTTGTCGCCCTCTCGCATGAAGTAGGCCTGGAGCTTGCTGATCGAGCCGAGCGCGATCACCACGTCGTTGTTCCCCGCGCGCCCGACCGAGATCATGTTCGGGAAGGGGTTGTTGGGCCGCTTGTCCAGGGGCGCGACGCGGTCGAGGTAGGCGGCCGCCGCGGCCGGATCGGCGTCGTCCAGCACGTAACCGGGATCCTTGCCGCCCAGT
>CALDQK010001082.1 GCA_937911525.1 uncultured bacterium | reverse complement strand
ACCCCGGCGTCGAGCTCGGCGCTGGCGTGAAGCCGGAGCTGGACCCGTCGCACCTGCCGCTGACGCGGATGGCCCAAGCAGCTACGCAGGGGCGACCGGGCGTGGACGTCGATGGCTATCGCGACTACCGCGGGGCCCGGGTCCTGGGTGCCTGGCTGTGGGACGACGAGCTCGGCCTCGGGCTCGCGATCGAGGTCGATGAGGCGGAGGCGCTCGCCCCCAGCCGCGCCAACCAACAGATCGTCGGCTGGACCCTGGCAGCGGCGGTCCTGCTGGCTTTGGCGATGGTGTTCAGCCTCGAGCGGAGCGGGGCGCGCGCGCGCCAGCGCCTGGTCGAGGCGATGGATGAGTGGGAGCGCGTCGCCCTCGAGAGCATGAGCGGGCTCCAAGAGGAGCAGGCCAAGCTCCAGGTCTCGGAGCAGCGCAGCCGCCTCCTGCTCGATGCCGCACCCGACGCGATGCTGATCTTCACGCCGCAGGGTGAGATCAAGGGGGTGAACATGGGAGCCGAGCGCCTGCTCGGCTACTCCCGCGACGAGCTGCTCGGGCAACCGGTCAGCCTGATCGCCGAGGACTCCGAGCGCGCCTTGAGCTTGAATCAGGCGACCACGCAGGACTGGTACCGGGACACCCGGCGCCTGTCGGTGCTCGGCGACGAGGCCACCGCCCATGTCCGCACCCGAGCAGGCGCTTCGGTGCCCGTCGAGATCCGGCTGAGTCCCATCGACCTGGACGCGGGCCGGCTCGTCGTGGCCGCGATGCGTGACATCACCGAGCGGCTCGCGGCGCAGGAGGAGCTGCATCAGGCGCGCGACGCGGCGGAGGCGGCGACGCGAGCCAAGTCGGACTTCCTGGCCAACATGAGCCACGAGATCCGCACCCCAATGAACGCGGTGATCGGCCTGACGCACCTCGCGCTCCGGACCGAGCTCACCCCGAAGCAAACCGACTACCTGATCAAGATCGACCGCGCAGCGCAGGCCCTGCTGGGGATCATCAACGACATCCTCGACTTCTCGAAGATCGAGGCCGGCAAGCTGACGATGGAGCGGATCCCCTTCCGCCTCGACGAGGTGTTCACGAGCCTCGGCGACCTGACAGCGGTCAAGGCGCAGGACAAGGGAGTCGAGCTCCTCTTCGACCGCGACCCCGCGGTCCCGGTCGACCTCCTGGGCGACCCGCTCCGCCTCGGTCAGATCCTGATCAACTTGACCAACAACGCGGTCAAGTTCACCAGCGATGGCGAGGTGGTGGTCCGGGTGCGCGAGCTCGAGCGGGTCGAGGCCGAGGTGGTGCTCGAGTTCAGCGTGCGCGACACCGGGATCGGAATGACCCCAGAGCAGAAGGGCAAGCTCTTTCAAGCCTTCTCCCAGGCGGACACTTCGACCACTCGCAACTTCGGCGGGACAGGGCTGGGCCTGACGATCTCCCAGCGGCTCTGCGAAATGATGGGCGGTCAGATCACGGTCGAGACCGAGCGGGGAGTCGGCAGCACGTTTACGTTCACCGCCAGGTTCGGGCTGGACGAAGCCGGCGAAGCTCGCCCTCGACCGACCCTGCCCCTGGACACCCAGCGCCTGCTGGTCGTAGACGACTGCGCCAGCGCGCGGGAGATCCTCAGCAAGATCGCCGAGAGCTTCGGCTTCGAGACCAAGGTCTGCTCCTCGGGCCAGGAGGCGCTCGAGCAGCTGGAGGAGGCGGAGCAGCCATGGGATGGGGTCCTGCTGGACTGGCGAATGCCTGGCTTGGACGGGGACGCCGTCTCTCGCCGGGTGCGCGCGGAGCCCGAGCGCTATGGGGCGCCGCGGATCGTGGTCGTGACCTCCTACGGACGCGAGGACGTGCTGCAGCGGGCCAACGTCGACCTCGACGGCCTGCTGATCAAGCCGGTCACGCCCTCCTCGCTCCACGACGCGCTCGCGCTGGCCTTCGGCGCGGGGCCGCAGCGCGCCAAGGCGCGCCAGAAGCTGGACGACTCGCTCAAGATCACCCAGGCCCTCCGCGGCGCGCACCTGCTCCTGGTCGAGGACAACGAGATCAACCAGCAGGTCGCGGCCGAGATCCTCGGTCAGGCCGGGTTCGAGGTCTCGATCGCCAACAACGGCAAGGAGGGCTTCGAGCGCGCGACGAGCGAGACCTTCGACGCGGTGCTGATGGACATTCAGATGCCGGTCATGGATGGGCTGACGGCGGTGGGCAAGATCCGCGAGTGGGAGGAGCGAGAGGGCGTCGAGCGTCCGCTGCCCGTGATCGCGATGACCGCCCACGCCATGGCTGGGGACGCCGAGAAGTCCCTGGCGGCGGGCATGACCGCCCACGTCACGAAGCCGATCGATCCGCAGCAGCTGCTCCGAACGCTCAAGGAGTGGGTCCAGCCTCGACCGAGCCTGGGGGCGCCCGCGCCGCGCCCTGGCGTGACCAGCGAGGGACCGCAGCTGCCGAGCGCCTTGCCTGGACTGGACGTCGCAGGCGGCCTGGCGCGGATCGACGGCAACCGCCTGCTCTACCTGCGCCTGATCGGCAAGATCGGTCAGCGCTACGGGAGCGCGCACGAGGAGCTGCGGCGCCTGCTCGCCGCGGGCGAGCTCGAGGAGGCCACGCGCCTGGCGCACACCGTCAAGGGCGTCGCTGGCAACCTGGGAGCGACGAAGCTCCAGGCCGCCGCGGGCGAGGTCGAGGGCGCGCTGCGACGCGGGGAGCGAGCGGCCGCCGAGGCGGGTCTCGAGCCCTTCGGGAGCTGCCTGCAGGTCGTCATTGCCAGCGCGGCCGAGCTGGAGCGCGCCGCCCAGGGGAGCGACGAGGCGAGCGCCGAGACCGGGATCAGCGAAGGCTCAGGAGAGCCTGCGCTGGCGGTGAGCGAAGCCGCGGCGGCGCTGCGCGCCCTGATCGAGGCCGCGAGGGAGGGCGACCTGACCGGCTGCCAGGACGCGCTGGTCGAAGCCCGCGGCGCGGGCGCGCGGCGGCTGGGGGAGGCCTTCCGCCAGGCGGAGGGCTCGATCGAAGACTACGCCTTCGAGGAGGCCGTCGAGCTGCTCGAGCCTCTGGTCGCCGGGCTGCTGAGGGGCGAAGTGGAGGAGTCGGCGGACGCGAGCCCAGCCGAGTCGGGTGAGCCGGCGCTGAACGCGGACCGCGCGGGGGTCGCGCTGCGCGCCCTGATCGAAGCCGCGGAAGCGGGAGACCTGAGCGGCTGCCAGGACGCCCTGGTCGAAGCCCGCGCGGCGGGCGCCCGCCGCCTGGGCGCCCCCTTCCGCCAGGCGGAGGGCTCGATCGACGACTACTCCTTCGACGAGGCAGTCGAGCTGCTCGAGCCCCTGCTCGAAGAGCTGAAGCGCGGCTGAGACCCTCCAGCCTGCCCTAGATCTGGAACTTGCCCGGCAGGGCCTCTTCGCGGTCGAGCGCCTGCAGGACCTGAGCCAGGCGCATGCCCAGCACGCCCCGTCGGGCGAAGGGCGCTCCCTCCAGGGCCGGCCCGAGGTGAGTCTGGCCGTCGAGCCCTCCCACCCGGCCGCGCAGCAGGCTGTGCAGGCGCCGCTCGCCCTGGCGGCGTCGTAGGAAGGGCTTGAGCTGCGCCTTGTAGGCGCTGAGCGCGTCGCGCGCGCCCCCGCGCAGGTGGGCGACGGCGCCCTTGCCGGCGGCCTCGCCCGTCTCGAGGGCCCCCTCGATGCCGAACCCGAGCGCCAGCCCGAAGCCGCCGGCGTCGCCGACGACCAGCACCCGCCCCTTGCCCAGCCAGGGACCGCCGCGCGAGAGCCAGCCGAACTCGGCCTGCTGCTCGACCTCGATCCCGAGCGCCAGCTCAGCCTGGCCGAAGCGCAGGCCCACGGACTGGGCTGCCTTCCAGCGGCGCGGGTCCTTGATCACCGTGGTGACGATCAGCTTCCCCGGCCGCGCCGGGTCGACCATCATCAGGCCATCCTCGGCGTCGCCGAGCAGGAGCAGCTCGCGGGCCTCCAGCTCGCCCTTGGCCTTGTATTCGACCCGGCTGGCGAAGGCCAAGCTGAGCCGGGTCCCGCGCACCGGCGCCAGCGTGCTCCCAGCGCCGGCGGCGACGATCACGAGGCGAGCCCTGAGCGAGGGAGAGTCCTTGAGCTTGACCTCGACCTCGTCGCGGCTGGACTCGATCCCGGTGACCTCAGCGCGGGCGCGCAGGTCGGCGCCGGAGGCGCGGAGCAGGTGGGCATCGAAGGCCTTGCGCTCGAGGCGCACGGCAGGCCAGCTCAAGCGCGCCGTGTAGCGCTCCTCGGCGCCCAGGTGGACGCGCACCGCGCGCAGCAGCGGCGGGTCGGCGACCGCCTCCGGCGGGGTGGGCCCGAAGCGCTCCTCGGCTCGGGCCAGGGCCTCCGCCGAGATCACCCCCGTGCAGGGCTTGCGCCGCGGCCAGCGCCCCTTCTCGAGCACGATCGCGCTCAGCCCGCCGGCGCGAGCCGCGCGGGCCGCCGCCGAGCCGGCTGGACCCGCTCCGATCACGATCACATCGAAGGCCGCCACGCCAGGATCCTACGAGCTTTCGCGGGCCTCAGCGCCACGAGCTGGGAGCCCGCTCCAGGACTGGCTGGCGGCGCTTCTGCATGAATCCGAGAAGAAGGGTCAAGTGGCCGGGGTCCCCTGGACGAAGAGGGAGGGACGCGCGGCACTGAGGCCGCCGACCAACATGAGGAGAGTGGTATGGGTGGCCTTTCGAAGCTCGGCCTGAAGCTGGGAGCGACCGCGGCGCTGGTCTGGGCAGCGGGCTGCGTCCCGATCAGTGACTATCGCAAGCTGGAGCAGCGCTTCGTCGAGCAGGAGCAGTACGTCGTCGCGCACCGCAAGGAGATGCGGGAGCGCGAGCGCCGCGAGCAGGTGTTGACCCTGCGAGCCCGCGAGCAGGAGCGCCAGATGGACCTCCTCCGGGCTCGCCTGCAGAAGTCGGAGCGCCTGCGCCAGCGCCTGGCGGACCGCGTCAAGACGATGTCGGTCGAGGCCTCTGCCCCGCGCGCCGAGCCCGTCCCCCAGCCTCAGCCCCAGCCCATGACCGTGGCGGGCCTCGAGGTCAACGCCGACACCGGCGGGATCGTGCTCGAGAGCGGCGTCCTCTTCGCGCCGGGTCGGGCCACCCTCAAGACCAGCGGCAAGAAGTGCCTCGACGGCCTGATCGCCGAGCTCAAGAAGACCTACCCAGACAAGAAGGTCCGCATCGAGGGCCACACCGACGCCACGCCGATCAAGCGCAGCAAGCACGAGAGCAACTGGGCCCTCTCGGCCAAGCGGGCCCTCGCGGTGCTCCACTACCTGGAGTCGAAGGGGATCCAGAGCTCGCAGCTCAGCTTCGCGGGCTACGGCCCCCACAAGCCGATCGAGTCGGGCAAGGACAAGCAGGCCCTGGCTCGCAACCGGCGGGTCGAGGTCCTCCTGGTCGACTGAGACACCTAAGTCACTTGCTTACAAGGCGGCGGGCGCAAGGCTCGCCGCCTTTGGCTTTGGTTCTGAACGGTTTATGACGCGTTGTGACGTGGTGTCTTTCGGAGCCATGACGCGCTGCGGTAGTTTAAGGGTCCTGCAAGGAAAGGACCTGTCATGCCGAGCGAAGCCGAGCTGCATTCGAGGGACGTCGCCGAGGACTCGCGCGAGAAGACCTGGAAGGGGACCAGCTTCATCAAGGAGCTCTTCTTGGGGAACTACCGCATGGACCTCATGCACGACTTCCCCCTCGACGAACCCGATCGCCCCGAGTTCCTCGAGTGGTTCGCCAAGTTCAAGGCCTTCCTCATCGAGCACGTGGATCCGGTCGAGATCGACCGCACGGGCGAGTATCCCCAGCACGTCGTGGACGGCCTGCGCGAGCTGGGCGCCTTCGGGATCAAGATCCCCAAGGAGTACGGCGGCCTCGGCCTGACCCACCCCGAGTACGTGCGGGTGATGCAGCTCCTCGGCAGCTACGACTGCAACGTGACCGCGCTGCTCTCGGCCCACCAGGCGATCGGCGTCCCCCAGCCGGTCAAGCTCTTCGGGACCGAGGAGCTCAAGCAGGAGTATCTGCCCCGCTGCGCGAAGGGCGCGATCAGCGCCTTCGCCTTGACCGAGCCCGCCGTGGGCAGCGACCCCGCCCGCCTCGAGACGATCGCCACGATCAGCGAGGACGGCGAGCACTACCTGCTGGACGGCGCCAAGCTGTGGTGCACCAACGGCACCCTGGCCGAGCTGCTGGTCGTGATGGCCCGCAACCCCGAGACCGGCCGGATCAACGCCTTCGTGGTCGAGACCGAGTGGCCGGGCGTCAAGATCGAGAGCCGCTGCCGCTTCATGGGGCTCAAGGCCCTCGGCAACGCCGTCGTCAGCTTCGACAAGGTCAAGGTGCCCAAGGGCAACCTGATCGGCGGGGAGGGCATGGGGCTCAAGATCGCGCTCGTGACCCTCAACACGGGCCGCCTGACCCTGCCCGCCGGGACCAGCGGCGGGATCAAGCTCTGCCTGGAGATCTGCCGCAAGTGGTCCAACGCGCGCGTCCAGTGGGGCGTGCCCGTGGGGAAGCACGAGGCGATCGCGCACAAGCTGGCCGACATGGCGGCTGCGACCTTCGCGCTCGAGTCGACCGCGATGCTCCTCGGCGACCTCGCGGACCGCGAGGGCGTCGACATTCGGCTCGAGGCGGCGGCCGCCAAGGAGTGGAACACCACCCAGGCCTGGCACTTCGTCGACGAGGCGCTGCAGATCCGCGGCGGACGCGGCTACGAGACCGAGCTCTCGCTGCGCGAGCGCGGCGAGGCCCCGCTGGGGATCGAGCGGATGATGCGCGACTCGCGGATCAACCTGATCTTCGAGGGCAGCAGCGAGATCATGCACCTCTTCATGGCGCGGGAGGCCGTCGACAAGCACCTCAGCGTCGCGGGCCCCCTCGTCGATCACCGCGCGACGATCGGCGACAAGATCAAGGCGCTGCCCCGAATCGCCATGTTCTACGCCTGGTGGTATCCGACCCGCTGGCTGGGCTGGGGCCGCTGGCCGCGCTACGGCGAGTTCGGCAAGCTCGCGGGCCACGTCCGCTTCGCCGACCGCGCCTCGCGCAAGCTGGCCCGCACGGTGTTCCACGGGATGGCGATCTACCAGGCCAAGCTGGAGCGCAAGCAGATGTTCCTGTTCCGCGCCGTGGACATCGCGATGGAGCTCTTCGTGCTGAGCGCCGTGGTCGCGCGAGCTGCCAAGATGAAGCGGATCGGGCACCCCGGCGCCGAGAGCGCCCAGGAGCTCGCCGACCTCTTCGCGCGCAACGCGCGGCGCAACGTCAGCCGCTGGTTCCACGAGATGTGGAGCAACGACGACGAGCTCAAGCACAAGATCGGCAAGCAGATCCTCGCGGGCCGGCACGTCTGGCTCGAGAGCGGCACCATGGGCGTCCCCTACAGCGAGGAGCAGCTGCGGCCGCCGACGGTCAGCGAGATCCTCGAGCAGCGCGCCAAGGGCCTCCCCGCCCCCAGCGTCGAGGCCCCCGCCCAGCCCGAGGCCCAGCCCGAGCCGGCCGCGGTCTAGAGCTCCCCATACGCGCCCTGCGGGCCGGGAATGCGAGCCCCCGCCGCCACGTTCTGCTCAGCGGAACAGGGTGGCCGGGGCTCTCCTTTCGTCCCGCTGGGGGCCCACCTTCACGCGCATTACCTGGGCGAATTCACACCTGCTCCCTGGTGACGACTCTCCGGCTCGATACACTCGCGCGCCCGAAGGGACACTTATGCGCTCGCACTTTCCGCTCTTGCTGTCGCTGACGCTCCTGGCGCTGCCGACCTGGGCCCAGGACGCGCCCGCGCCTCCCCCCGAGGAGACCCCTGAGCAGCCCGTCGCGCCCGACCCGCCCGCGGAGCCTGGCGACGAGACGCCCGCCCCTGGCCCTGATGTCCCTCCCCTCCGCCAGGAGAAGCCCGACCCCGCCAACGAGAGCGCCTCGGACCAGGCCGCCGCCGTCGTCGTCGAGCACCCCGACGAGCTGAAGCGGATCGAGAGCGCGCTCGAGCGGATCGTGGCGGAGCGCAAGCGGCTGCGCGGCCCGGACGCGGTCTCGGTCCGCGACCAGAAGGTGGCCTTCGACAGCAGCCAGCTCTCACCGCAGCTCGAGCCGCGGAGCGAGCTGTGGGGGCTGACCCTGCGCGAGGGCATCGAAGCGGCCCTGACCAACAACCCGGACTACCTGCTCGCGCTCCTCGACGCGCGCGCGGCGGCCGAGGCGATCCCCCAGGCGCGAGCCGCCTTCGACCCCGTGATCGGCTTCACGGGCACCTACGCCGAGTCGCGCCCGCCCTTCTTCTCGAACAACCCCTTCACCGGTCTGCCGCCGGGTCTGAGCGTGGCCTCGACCCGGTCCATGAACCTCCAGACCACGATCCGCCAGCTGCTCCCCACGGGCACTCAGCTGCAGCTCTCCTACAACGAGTCGCGGCTGCGGACCGAGAACGTGTTCTCGCTCAACCCGAGCTACACGCCCAGCCTGCGCTTCGATGTGACCCAGCCCCTCCTGCGCGGACGCGGGCTGGACGTCAACCTGGCGGCGCTGCGCAACGCCCGCAACACGGCCCGGCAGAGCGAAGCCAACCTCGCCAACACCTACATGCAGGCCGTGCTCGCGGTCGAGCAGGCCTACTGGGACCTGATCCTGACCGAGGAGCAGCTGCGCAGTCAGAAGCAGGGCCTCGACAGCGCGCTGCAGCTGCTGCGCGACACCCGCAAGCTGCGCAAGTTCGGCTACGCGATCCCCCTCGACGTCACGATCGCCAAGGCCGGCGTCGCCTCCCGGCGCGAGGGCGTGATCGTGGCCGAGAGCAACCTCGAGGCCGCGCGCGACCAGATCGTGCGTCTGACGCGCCCCAGCTCGGACGCGGGCAAGTGGAGCCTGCTGGTGGTGCCGGTCGATCAGCCGAACCTGATCCCCGAGCCCCAGCTCGACCCGGCGGGTCAGATCCAGCAAGCGCTCAAGCGGCGGCCGGACTACTACGGCGCGCAGCTGGCGCTGGACAACGCGCGCCGTGACCTGCTGGTCGCCGAGAACAACGCGCTGCCCTCGGTCAACTTCATCGGCAGCTGGACCCAGGAGGGCCTGGGCGGACAGCACCACTCGGCCTGGTCTGCCCTGGGCGAGGGCCGCTTCTACACCTGGTCGGTCGGCGTCCAGGTCGAGCTGCCGCTCTTCCTCCGCCAAGAGCGGGCCGCCGAGCGCCAGGCCAAGTTCCAGCTCGAGCGGGCCGAGGTCAACCTGCGCACGATCGAGGCCAACGTGGTGCTCGAGGTGCGGGCCGCGATCCGCAACATTCGCACCGCCAAGGCCCGGATCGAGGCCGCTCGCACCTCGCGGATCCTGGCGCGCCAGCGCCTGGCCGCGACCCGCAAGAAGGTCGAGAACGGCGCCGCGGTCCCGCGCGACGTGCTCGACGACTTGACCGAGGTCGCCAACGCGGAGGCGGCCGAGGTCCAGGCCTACGTCAACTACCGCCTGGCCGTGAGCCAGCTCCGCCAGGCGACCGGGACCCTGCTGGACGACTGGCTCTCGATCCTCGACCCCAGCGTGCGCCGGGCCCTGGAGCGCATGCAGGAGGACTGAGCGTGGCGGAGCCCCCGCTGGCGCCCGTGATCGTGGTCGGCTGCACCAAGGGCGGCATCGGCCGCACGGCCCTCGCGGTCAACCTGGCCGCGATGCTCGCCCTCGCCGGTAAGCGGACCCTGCTCGTCGACCTCGACGGCAAGGGCGACGCGACCGCTAGCGTCGGCTTGCCGCGCTCGCGCAGGGGCAAGAGCCTGGCCCGCTACTCCGAGCCCTGGTCCTTCCTCAAGGACACCTTCAACGCGCCCAGGCCACCCGGCCTCGACGTGTGGCCGGGCGGCCCCGCCATCGAGCGGATCCAGGCCGAGCTCGCCGAGAGCGGCGACGCCCACCACCTCGACCGCGGCCTCGAGCAGGCCCGCCGGCGCTACCGCGCGATCGTGATCGACGCCCCCAGCGACCTCGGCCCCGTCGCCCGCACCGCGCTGGCCAGCGGAGACTGCCTCCTGATCCCGATGTCGCCCGCGGCCCACCACGAAGAGGCGGTCAACGAGACGATCCGCGCCGCGCTCGCCGAGAAGGAGCGCTTCGCCGTCTACGGCGTGCGGATCGAGTCGCGCGCCCGGCTGCAGGGGG
>CALDQK010001081.1 GCA_937911525.1 uncultured bacterium | reverse complement strand
TTGACCGAGAAGTCGACGCCCGCCTCGAGCGGGCTGGTCTCGCGGTCCAGCTCGTGCCCGTAGAGGGCCATGCCCGCCTCGAGGCGGAGCGTGTCGCGCGCGCCGAGGCCGACCGGGGCCAGGTCGTGCTCGGCCCCGGCCGCGAGGATCGCGTCCCACATCGTCTCGGCCTCGCGGGCGTCGAAGACCAGCTCGTAGCCGACCTCGCCCGTGTAGCCCGTCCGGGCCACGAAGCAGGGCTCCCCGCGGAGCATCCCGCCGCGGCAGCGGTAGTAGCGCAGCTTGCTCAGGTCGAAGTCCAGCAGCGGGTCGACGATCTGGAGCGCCTTGGGACCCTGGACCGCGATCATGGCCCAGCGCGTCGTCTCGTCGCTGAGGGTCACGTCGCCCTCGAGGCGCGGCTCGATCCACTCCAGCACCGCCTCGCGGTTGCTGGCGTTGACGACCAGCAGGATCGCCTCGGGGAGCACGTAGTAGATGCAGTCGTCGATCGCCCCGCCGTCTTCCCCCGTGATCACCGCGTAGCGAGCCTGGCCGACCTTGGTCGCGGGCACGTCGTTGGTCAGGAAGCGGTCGAGGGCCGCCGCGCGGTCGGGGCCCGTGAAGCGGAGCCGGCCCATGTGCTGGAGGTCGAAGAGCCCCGCGTGCTCGCGCACGCGCAGGTGCTCCTTGACGATCCCCTCGTACTGGAGGGGCATCTCCCACCCGCCGAAGCCGACGAGCTTGGCCCCGTGGGCGCGATGCTTGGCGTTGAGGGCGGTCTGGTGCAGCTCGCTCATGGAGCCTCCTCTGGCAAGGCCGGGGAGGTTAACACCAGGGAACCCTTCGTCCCCCAGCGGGGGGAGCAGCCAGAGTTCGGGCTCGCGCCAGCCGCCGCCCGCCGGCCCCGGCTCCCGCCGTACTCCAGCCACTCCGCCAGCTGCAGCGCCGCGCCCCAGCCGCTGACTCGGCGTCGGGGGGCGAGCTCCGCCAGGCGCTCGCGCAGGGCCGCCGGAGCGGCGCGCCGACGCCACTCGGCCGAGGGGTAGGCGCTGGCGACGACCTTGCGCCCGCGCCGGCCGACCTCGTAGTCGACCGCCTCGACGGCCTCCTCGAGCGTGCCGAAGCGGGCCTGCTCCTTGCCGTCCAGCTCGACCCGGTAGCGGCGGCCCCGCCCAGCCCGCTCCAGGACGCGGTAGGTGCGCACCCGCCCTCCGCGCAGCACGTGGAGCGCGATCCCAGCCCGCCCCAGCGAACACCAGGCGTAGGGGGAGATCGCGCGCACCTCGCCGTCCACCCGCAGCGAGAGCGGGTCGAAGGCCGCGGCCCGGGTCTGGATCTCCTCGAGGGTGATCTCGTCGGGCGGCAGCTCGAAGGGGCCGAAGTCGAGGCGCAGCTGCTGGTAGGCCGCGGCCGCCTCGCCGACCTCGCCGCCGCGCAGATCCAGCTGGCGGGGCAGGCCGAAGAGGGAGGGCAGGGTCTCGAGCTCGACCCCGCTCAGGTCGACGAAGTCGAGCACCAGGCAGTCCCGCTTATCCGGCGCCAGGCGCGTGCCTCGACCGACGCACTGAGCGTAGAGCCCGCTGCTCCGGGTCGGGCGTGCCATGGCCACGCAGGAGACCGCCGGGTCGTCGAAGCCCTCGGTCAGGACCGCCACGTTGGTCAGGACCTGCAGCTTGCTCGCCCGGAAGTCGGCCAGGCGCGCGGCCCGCTCCTCGGCGGGCAGCTCGCCGTGGACCGTGGCCGCGCGCACCCCCAGCTCGCGCAGGGCGCCCGCGAGGTGCTGGGCGTGCGCGACGTTGGCGCAGAAGGCGATCGTGCGCCGGCCGCGGGCCAGCTCCTGGATCGAGCGCGCGACGAGGTCGTTGCGCTCCTCGACGTCGACGGCCTCGGCGAGCTCGTCGGGGGTGAAGTCCTTCCCGCCCGCGCTGAGCTCGCGCAGGTCCGCCTGGGTCGAGACGCGGAAGCCGCGCAGCCCGACCAGGTAGCCCTCGCCGATCATCTGCGGCAGCGTGCGCTGGTAGACGAGCTCCTCGAACACGCTGTCGAGGCCGAGCCCGTCGCCGCGCGAGGTGGTCGCGGTGAACCCCAGCAGCGTCCCCGGCCACTCGGCCTCGAAGGCGCCCAGCTCGCGCAGCACGCGCTGGTTGTCCTCGGCCGGAGCGTGGTGGCACTCGTCGTAGACCACGAGGCCCACCTCTCGCTCGGCGCAGAGGCGCGCCAGGCGCTCGCTGCTGAGCGAGCGGATCGAGGCCACCACGGTCTTGGCCGCGGAGTCCGCGCGCTGGCTCCCCCACTCGTAGGAGACCGGTCCGGCGCCTGCCGCCTCCAGCTTGGCCCCGGCCTGTTCGAGGAGCTCGCCGCGATGAGCGAGCACCAGCACGGGCTTGCGCGCCATGGCGGCCAAGCGGGAGAAGATCACCGTCTTGCCGGAGCCGGTCGGGAGCGAGATCACCTGGCGGCGGACGCCCCGCCGACGGGCCTTGAGGACCGCCTGGACCGCCTCTTCCTGGTAGGGCCTGAGCTTCATGGCGCCCACCCTAGCGAGGGGGTCCGTCAGGGAGAGGTTAGGTGCTCACTCGCTGACCCGCAGGACGAGGGTCCCCAGGTAGACCTCGCTCCCGACGCCGATCGGGAGCGCGGTCCCGCTGCTGAGGGGGGTCCCGTCCACGGCCACGGGGTCGCGGCCGAGCTGGCAGATCCAGAGGCTCTCCTGCTGTAGGTAGAGCAGGGCGTGGAGGGGGGCGACGCCCGCGGCGGCCACCTGGATCGCGGCGTGGTCGCCAGAGCCCAGGGTGGCCTGGCGGACGAGCTGGAGGAAGAGCCGCGAGTCGGGGGCGTCCCCCATTCGCTCGAGGACCAGGCACTCGACGGGGTGCTGGTTGGAGATCCCGACCTTCGCGGGCGCCGGGGGCACGCCCTCGGTGCGGTAGAGGCGCCCGCGGAAGAGCAGGCTGTCGTCTCCGAGCGAGAGGGTGAAGCGAGCGGGCAGGACGCGCCGCTCGCCAGCCGGGAGGCGCACGTGGTCCAGCTTGGTCGGCGCGTCCCCTCCGTCGCGCAGCTCCACCGTGGAGTCGGTCAGGCTGAGCACCCCGTGCTGCGGCCCGATCGACTCGGAGCGCTCCATGGCGTCCTCTTCACTCTCGAGGTCGCGCGGGAAGCAGAGCGTGGGGAAGTCGTTCAGGCCGGCGAAGCTGCCGAAGCTCACCACGGGCTTGGCCGCCACGTGGACGACGCCGCGCTGGTTCCCCGCGCGGAGCTCGAGCTTGAAGGCGTCAGGGATCGGAGGCGGCCCGAGGCTGCTCGAGCTGGACGCGAGCGAGCTGCTCAGCCCGGAGGAGCCGAGGTCCTCGCTGGCCTCGACCCGGAAGGTCGGGCCTCCCTGACCGCCGAGGACGAAGGACTCACCAGGACGCAGGGCCCGCTGGATCAGGCGCATGTCCTCGCACCAGGTCCCGTTGGCGCTGCCGAGGTCCGTCACGATCAGGCGCCCAAAGGCCGGCAGGAGGTGGACGTGTTGGCTGGAGGCCAGCGAGTCGCGCCGCGCGTCCAGCTGGATCCCGCAGCCGGCGCCGCGCCCGATCTCGACCGCGGTGTTGATCACCCACGAGCCGCCAGGGCCGTCCTCTCGGCGCAGGAGGAGCTCGCGCGGCTGCCCGCGGCTGAGGACCCGCGCCTCGTCGAACACGGCGAGCGGGCCGCCTTCGCCCAGGGTCACCAGGGAGCCGGGGAGGAGCGGCAGCGGCTCCCCCGGGGTGACGCGGTGGCCATCGATCCAGACCCCCGCGTGGAGGTCGATCAGGTGGAAGCGGCCCTGGCTGGAGTAGATGTGAGCGTGGCGCGGCGCGACCAAAGGGTCGTCCACGACCAGGCCGACCTGCGGGGAGCGGCCCAATTCGGCGTTGGAGGGGACGGAGATCACCCGCCCTGCCACCGCACCTGACACGAAGCCCAGCCCGTACGCCTCCACGCCTCGAATCTTAGCCCCCCAGAGGGGCCCTCGCCGGAGAAGAGGGGGGTGGGGCGGAAAGTCCTCCAAGGCTTTGAAAGCCAGGCGGCTTGGAGTTAGCCTCCACAGGTCGGGTTACGGATCGGGAGGAGAGAGGGACCCTTTGGCCGAGGTCCTCATTATTGTCGGCCGCGGAACGGACCAGGAATCCCTCCAAGCGGCGCTGGGATCGGACGACCACGTCGTCCACTTCGCCAGCAACGCAGAGGAGGGTCTGGGCTGGGTCGCTGCCCATTCACCTGCTTGCGTCGTGAGCGCGATCTCTCTGTCCGGCATGGACGGGATCGAGTTCGCGACCGCGTTGCAGGCAGACAACGCCACGCGTCTGGTTCCCCTGGTGCTCCTCTGCGACGAGCCGACCAAGCGCCTGGACGCGATTCGCGCGGGGGCCTCGGCGGTCCTCTCGCTCCCGGTCGACGTCGACGAGCTGCGCGCTCGGGTGGGCGCCCTCAGCCGGGTTCGCGCCGTGACCAGCGAGCTCGAGAGCGCCCAGAACGTGGTCTTCGCGTTGGCGACGGCCATGGAGCAAAAGGACAGCTACACCGAGGGTCACGGCGAGCGCGTGGGCATGTTCTCCCGTTCGCTGGCCGAGCACATCGGCCTCAAGGACGAGCTCGTCCACGCCGTCCAGATCGGCGGCCTGCTGCACGACGTGGGCAAGATCGGGATCCCGGACCGGATCCTCAACAAGCCAGGCCCGCTGACGCCCGACGAGTTCGAGGTGATCAAGCGGCACCCCGTGGCTGGCTGGGAGATCTGCCGCCACCTGCGCTCGCTCGGCGACGCGACCCTCCACTGCATTCGTAACCACCACGAGCGCCTGGACGGGACCGGCTACCCCGACAAGCTCCCCGACAGCGATATCCCGATCACGACCCGGATCACCACGATCTGCGACGTGTTCGACGCGCTGGCGACCGCGCGGGCCTACAAGCCCGCCTTCCCCACCGAGACCTGCTTCAAGATCCTCCGCGAGGAGTCCGAGCGCGGCTGGTGGGACAAGGAGCTGGTCGAGGCCTTCATCGAGATGATGAACGAGCGCCAGCTCTTCCGCGCGATCAACCGGGCCAAGCTCAAGCCCCTCTTCGCGCGCCCGCCCGCTCCCCCGAGCGACGCCTAGCCCCCAGGCCGCCCTAGTCCCCAAACCGCCCAGTCCAAACCGCCCAGTCCAAACCGCCCAGTCCAGACCGCCTGGCGCCGCTCGCTCCCTCAGGAGTCGGCGAGCAAGCGATCCAGCTCGCTCAGCTGCTGGCGCAGCGCCGCCTCGCGGGCCGGCGTCAAGTCGACCTTCTGATTGGCGTCGAAGAGCGGGCCCTGCTCGCTGGCAGCCAGCTTCGCCAGCGCGTCGAGGCGACGCTCGTCAGCGCGGCGCACCCGCTCGATCGCGCCCTCGATGATCGAGACCGGATCCCGGTTGATCTCGACCTGGTCGTCCCGACGGTGCACGACGAGGTCGTCCTCGCTGCCGAGGCGGCGGTCGGGCCCCTTGCTGCTGATCTCCCACTCGACGGGGCGCACGGCGATTCGCTCGTAGACGTAGCCTTCGCCCCAGCGATCCCGGGTCACGTCGCGCCCGCCCGGCGCCGTGAGGATCTCGCGGCACACGCGATCGAAGTGCGGCTGATCGGCAGGGGGCCGGCCCCGCTTCTGACCGATCGTCCAGGCCGCGAGCTGCCCGTCGAGGGTCAGCAGCTCGCTGGCCTGTACGCTCTCACGCGCCCGATCGAGGAGACCGCGAGCGAGGCCGCCCATCTGGGCAGAGGCGAACACGAAGAAGGCTCCGATTCCGACCTTGATCAGCGCTCCGCCCATGGGATCTGCTCCTCGCTGCCTTGAATCATAACGCGCTCCTTGGGCTGCACGATTCCAGTCGTCGTGGTGGCGATCCTGGAGCTCGGAGAGCCGCCGAGCGGGGAGCGCTGGCCCACGCGCTCGCGGGGCGCCTCTGGATGGAGCTCGCGTCCCGCTCGGAGGAGGCCCTCGCTGCTTGGCTTGAAGCGCGCGCTAGATAGAATCGCCGCCCAGGCCACCCCAGGGGGTGAGGAAGGTGCGAGGGAGAGCGTGATTCGAGTTCAGGACTTGCGAGCTGGCTATCCGACTGGATTCAGCCGCACCTGGCGCGAGGTGCTCACGGGGGTCTCGTTCGAGGTTCCCCGCGGTTCGATCACGGGCTATCTCGGCGTCAACGGAGCCGGCAAGACGACCACGATCAAGGTCCTGGTCGGGATCAACCGGCCCAGCGGGGGGAGCGTCACGATCGGCGATCACCCCGTCGGCAGCGACGCCGCGCAGCGTCTGATCGGCTACTTCCCCGAGGCGCCCTTCTTCTACGACGGGCTGAACGGGCTCGAGCTGCTCGAGTTCTTCGCCCGCCTGAGCGGAGTGCCACAAGCCGAGCGGCGCAAGAAGGCAGAGGCCGTGCTCGAGGAGGTAGGCCTGGGGGGCTCGGCAGAGGTCCCGGTCAAGGGCTACTCCAAGGGCATGCGCCAGCGCCTGGGCCTCGCTCAAGCGCTCGTCCACGACCCTGAGCTGCTCGTGCTCGACGAGCCCCTCGACGGCCTCGACCCCATGGGGCGCCTGCACCTCCGCGGGCTGATCGCCCGCCAGCGCGAGCGGGGGCGGACCGTGTTCTTCTCCAGCCACGTGCTGAGCGACGTCGAGGCCGTCAGCGATCAGCTGGTCGTGCTCGACGGCGGGCAAGTCGCCTACGAGGGCTCTGTCGAGGGCCTGGGTGGGAGCGACGCCTCGGTCGACGTCCAGTTCGCGGCCCCGGCCGAGGCGCGCGACGAGCTGGCCAAGGTCGCGGGCGTAGAGCTCGGCTCGCGCGGCGACCTGTGCGAGGCCCTCTGCCCCAACGCCGAGGTCGCCGACCGCCTGGTCGCGGCCGTGATCGACAAGGGCGGGCGAATCGCCTCGCTCGTCCCCCGACGCGCGAACCTCGAGGAGGTGTTCCTGGAGCGCTTTGGGGCTGGAAAGGGTGCGGGCACCTCGACGCCCAAGGCCGCTGGGAAGGAGTCCTGATGAGGAGCGGAGGCGTGCTCGCGGTCGCGAGTCTGGCCTTTCGGGAGTCTGCGCGCAGCCGCGTGCTCCACGCGCTGATCGGCACGATGGTCGTGGTCTGCGGCTCCTCCTACCTCTTCGCTTGGGTCGCAGGTGGTGACCGCGACCTCCCGCGTCGGCTCAAGATCGTCGGTGACTTCTCGCTCTCGGCCCTGACGATGCTCGGCACCCTGGCGGCCATCTTCTTGGGGACGAACCTCGTCTACCAGGAGGTTCAGCGGCGCACGGTCTACCCGGTCCTCTCGCGCCCGCTCTCGCGCAGCGGCTTCGTGTTGGGGAAATACCTCGGGCTCGTCGGCGTGCTGGGAGTCGCGGTGGCGCTGATGAGCTTCAGCTTCCTCGTGCTCTACGCCCTGGGCGGCGGGAGGCCGAGCCCTCAGCTCCTGGCGGCCCTGGGCTTCGTCTACGTCGAGCTGCTCGTGGTGACGGCGATCGCGATCCTGTTCTCCGTCGCGGCCCATCCCATCGAGGGCGCAGTGTTCAGCTTCGTCGTCGCGGTGGCGGGTCACCAGACCTCTTCGATCAAGGACCTGGCCGACGGCCTGGTCGAGCGGGGCGAGGCGGGCACCCTGACCCTGATCGGACACAAGCTGCTGTGGGTCCTCTACCTGGTCTTCCCCAACCTGGAGAACTTCAACCTGCGCGGGCCTGCGATCTACGGGATGCCCCTCCAGGCGGGCCACTTGCTCTGGGCCATCGTCTACGCCGCCGTCTACACCGCGATCGTCCTGGCCCTGGCTTGCCTCGTGTTTCGGCGGAAGACGCTGTGAAGGGTCAGCTCGAGTGGGGAGTGTTGGCCCTGGGCCTCGCGCTGCTCTATCCAGTCCAGGGCGCCCTGGACCGGGCCAAGGGCCCCCCGCCCAACGTGGTGCGCACCCTGCCCCCGCGCTCGATCCTGCCGATCCTCGCCGCAGGCCACCGCGAGACCATGGCAGACTTGCTCGAGATTCGAGCGACCAACTTCGTGCTCGGGACCAAGGAGCCCGGCGTGGCCTTCACCGACGAGGACCGCGACCACCTCTGGAAGCTCTACGACGGGATCTTGACCCTCGACCCCAACGACGCAGACGCCGGCCTGCGCGGAGCGATCCTGATGGGAGCCTTCGGCAACCGGGCAGACGACTGCGTGGCGCTCGCGAAGCGGACCCTGGGCGAGCCCTACGAGCTGCACGGCGAGCCGCAGCCTCCCGCTGGCCCTGGGGTTTGGGCGGGGCACCCGCGGCGCTGGCAGCTCTACCGCGAGCAAGCGGCGACCCACCTCATCATGCACGTGCCGCAGACGAGGGACCCCGTGGAGCGAGGACGCTACGTGCGCCGGGCGGGGGAGCTCCTGGTCGAGGCCTACGAGGCGGGCGGGCCAGCCGACCTGGGAGCGCTCGGCGAGGAGATGCGCAGCCGGGGCCTGAGCGAGAAGCGCCTGCTCGAGCAGCGCTACGAGCTCTGGAAGGCGCGCGTCGACAGCCCCCACGAGTCGATCCGCGAGGAGGCGCGCGCGCGCCTGGTCGAGATCCAGTCGAGCTTTCAAGCCGTCGAGTTGAACGCGCTCGCCGCCCGCCTGGGCAAGAACGGCCCGCCGATCACCTCCATCGCCGAGCTCGAGCGGCGCGGCGTCATGGGCCCAGCCCTCGAAGACCCCCTCGGGGTCGGC
>CALDQK010001080.1 GCA_937911525.1 uncultured bacterium | reverse complement strand
GCCGAGTGGATCGCCGCCAGCGCGCGCCTCGACGCGGCCGAGCGCCTGGCGCTGGCCGCGGCGGACGCGCGGCGCTTCGGCTCGGTCCGGGCCCTGAGCGAGGCCAACCCGCGCCTGTTCCGTCTGACTCGCCTGCTCGAGGAGCTGGGCGAGGGGGCGCGGGGCAAGCGCAAGGTCGTGCTGGGCAAGGGCTCGGCCCTGACCCAGCTCGACCTGCAAGAGAAGGTCGCCGTGGAAGAGCTGGGCCAGGCCCTGACGGCCGAGGGCGGCCAGAACAAGGAGGACGAATGAGGCAGAACCGGCTGGCGCTGATCGTGGCGAGCTTGGTCGCCGTGGTCCTCGTGCTGCGCATGACCGTCTACACGGTCCAGAGCACCGAGGTCGCCGTCCTGTTGACCTTCGGCAAGCCGACCAGCGAGGACAGCGAGCAGGGGGCGCACTTCAAGTGGCCCTGGCCGATCCAGCAGGTCAAGCGCTTCGACAAGCGCCTGCGCGTGCTCAGCGGGCCGCTCGAGGAGCTGGCCACGGCCGACAAGGGCGTGGTCCTGGTCAGCTCCTTCCTCCTCTGGCGGGTGGCCTCGGGCAAGACCTACCTCGAGCAGGTCGACGAGCGCGAGGTGGACCTCAAGCTGATCCGGATCCTGCGCAGCCACCAGGCGGCGGCGATCGGGCAGGTCCGCTTCGGCCAGCTCGTCTCGGCCGACCGCAGCCAGCTGGCCTACCAGGAGGTCGAGCGGCGGATCCGCGAGGGCGTCCAGGCCGACGTGGCCAAACTGGGGATCGAGGTCGAGATGGCCGGGATCCGCCGGCTGGGCCTGCCCCAGCGCCTGACCGAGGCCGTGTTCGCGCGGATGCAAGAGGACCGCGCCACCCTGGCCAGCACGATCCTGGAGGAGGGCCGGCGCGAGGCGCGCAAGATCAAGAACAAGGCCGAGACCGAGAAGCGCAAGCGCCTGCGCGAGGCCAACGTGGCGGCCCGCGGCTTCATGGCCAAGGCCGAGGCCGAGGCGCAGGTCCACTACGCCGAGATGGCCAAGGCGCCCGAGCTGGCGATCTTCCTGCGCAAGCTGGAGGGCCTGCGCAACCTGCTCAAGGACAAGTCGACCACCCTGGTGTTCGACACCAACCAGCCGCCCTTCGACCTGCTCCGCCCGCCGAGCGCGATCGCGGACGTCAAGAGCGAGAGCCGCAAGTGAAGCAGAGCGAGCCGAGCCCCGCCCAGGCGGCGGGTCCGCCCCCGCCCGCCCACGAGGAGGCCGCGACCGCGGCCCTCGAGGAGGCGGTCGCGCTCGCGCTCTCGGTGCTCAAGGGCGTGATCGTGCTGCTCGTGATCGCCTTCCTCGCCTCGGGCTTCTTCACGATCTCGAGCAACGAGGTCGGCTTCATTCGCCGCCTCGGCGTCCAGGACGACACGCCGCTCGAGGCGGGCCTGCACTGGCGCTGGCAGGTCGTCGACGAGGTGCTGCGGATCGACAAGCGCCCGCGGACCCTCGTCAGCGACCGATTCGACCTGGCGCGCGACGTGGAGGACCTGGCCGGGGACGCCCAGCGCCAGGGCGGCTTGAACCCGGCCAAGGACGGCTACCTGCTCACGGGCGACACCAACGTCGTGCACGTCAGCCTGGCCGCCCGCGTGGCCCCGCGCTCGCCCTACCTCCAGTCGCGCACCCGCTTCGCCGACCCCGACGCGGCCCTGGGCGCGCTGCTCGACCGGGCCGCGCTCCAGACGGCGGCCTACCGCAAGGTCGACGCCCTGCTCGGCGGCGGCAAGGCCGCCTTCCTCGAGGCGACCAAGCGCGAGCTGCAGGACTCCCTCGACCAGATCGAGGGCGGGATCGCCGTCCAGGGCGTGGACCTCGAGCGCGACCTGAGCCCCTCGCCCCAGGTGCGCGAGGCCTTCGGCCAGGTGACCCAGGCCAGCCAGCGCGTGGACAAGCTCCGCTCGGAGGCCCAGGGCGCGGCGAACAAGATCAGCAACGACGCGATCGTGAACGCGGCCAAGCTCGAGAGCGACGCCAAGGCCCGCGCCGACGCGCTGCTCTCGGACGCCTCGGCGATGAAGAAGGAATACGACGCCCAGCTGGCCGCCTACCAGCGCGACCCGCGCACGGTCCGCGAGCGCCTCCTGGCCCGGGTCCTCGCCGAGGCGCTCCAGGAGGTCGGCGAGGCCTTCCTGGTCAGCGAGGGCGAGCTGCGGATCTCGCTGGAGCGCGACACGCGCCGCGAGCGCAAGGAGCTGCAGCAGCGGGCCGCCGAGCGCCTGGGCGTGGGCGGCGCCGAGGGCGGCGAATAGCGCCTCTCCAAGTGGACGCCGACCTGCGTCAACTCGAGCGTCGCTACCGCGAGAGCGGCGATCCACGTGATGAGCTTGCTTGGCTCGTCGCCCTCGCCCGAAGCGGAGAGGAGCTCGAGTGGGACGCCTACCTGCGGCTCTACCAAATGGACCTCCATGCCGCCGCTGAGCACCTCCGCGCTCGCGGACTGGGGCGCGCTCGCCTCGAACTGGCTGCGCACCTTGGTCACCTCGCAGCCCGTGAGCTCCTCGACGACCCCGACGAGCCGCCGCAGGACCTCGGCGAGTGGGCACTCGGGCTGCTCGGGTACGGGCGCACCCTGAGCGCGCGCCCCGAGCCGGGAGGGCCCATGTTCGAAGGCCCAGACTGGGCGGACTCCGAGGCGAGGGCCCAATTGCAGGCCGAGCTCGCCGAGAAGCCCCTAGGGCAGGTCTGGGTGGAGGCTGGCCAAGAGGCGCTGATTCGCGCGGGGTTGGCAGTGCTCCAGGTGCGAGAGCTCACTCACTCCGCGGAGCGGGGGGTGCCTGGGATCGGCCCCATCCGCTTGCAAGAGGCGGCAGAGGCGGTCTCGAACAACGTCCTGCCGACCGCAGAGGCATGGCAGAGCTTCTCTGTGTCCCGCGCCCTGCCGCTGAGGGGCCTCGACTTCGTCGCACACGGGTTCTCAGGCAACTCCTACCCTTGGCTCCGCCGGGTCACCCTGCTCCAGTTCGACGACGAAGAAGGGGAGCTCGAGCGCTGTCTCTGGATCCAGCGGCAACTCCTGCCCTGGGCCCTCGACGTGTTCGACCCCCTGGCAGACTGAGTCCTTGGCCCCGGACCTCGTGGCAGCTGCTGCCGATTGCCGCTGCGAGTTCTCGCGAGCTGGCGGGGGAGGCCTTCCTGCTGTCTCGCCCCCCAGCGGCGCTGGCCGGGTCGTTTGAACTCAGGCGGCCACGGAGCGCGGGTCCTCCGCTTCGCTCGCGAAGAGCTTCGGCGATGGCAGCGCGGGCCAGATCGGGCGGCGATCCCCCTGCCGACTCAGCTGGGCGGGACCTCCTCCACCAGCCACGCGGGGGCCTCGTAGTCGTCGAGCTAGGACTGCACGGTCGTCTGCGACTCATTCAATTCAACGCAAAGGCGCAAAGACGCAGAGACGCAAAGAGGTCCAGTGTGTGAGC
>CALDQK010001079.1 GCA_937911525.1 uncultured bacterium | reverse complement strand
GGGGGAGCCGCGGCGGGCGAGCTGAGCTGGCTGCGTCGAGACGCCGCCGCGGGCGTCGAGCGCGCTCAGGCCACGACCAAGGAGCACCCCGACGCCGCCGCGGCCTGGCTGGCCCTCGGCGTGAGCGCGATCGCAGCCCGCCAGCCCGAGCTCGCGCTCCCCGCGCTCGAGCGCTGCGTCGAGCTCGAGGGCGGGCTCAGCGCGCGCCCGCTGATGTTCCGCGCGCAGCTCCTCGCGGCCCGCGCCGAGCCCGAGGCGCGCTGGCGGGCGCTGGCCCCCTTCGAGCACGCGCTGCGCGTGTCGCGCGGCTGCTCGCCGCGAATCCTGGCCGCTCGCGCTGCGCTCGCGCAGCGCGATGCCGCCCCCTGGAGCCTGCGCGCGCTGCGCGCGGCGCGGGCCTACGAGCCACGCCGAGCCGAGGTCTACGTGTGGACGGGGCTGCTGCGGATCCGGGCTGGAGCGCCCCGCGCCGAGGTCGACGCGCTCTGGCGGCGGGTCCTGGCGATCGACGCTGCCTACCGCTTCCCCAAGAGCGCCCAGGACGCCTATCGCCAGCGCTACGGGGAGGAGCTCCGCCTCGAGCGGCGCTAATCGACGCTGGAGCGGGTCTCAGCGCTCCAGCTGCCTAGAATTCCCCCATGAGCGACGAGCTTCCCCCGCCAGGCGAGATCCGCCGGCCCAGCTGGATCGACCGCGTGCGCGAGGTCCGCTTCGCCGAGCTCTTCGAGAAATACCGCCGGCGCATGGTCCACCCGGCCACGCAGCTGCCCTTCGACCCGACTCGCCGCGCCGAGTCGCCGCTCACGATCGAGCGGCTGGCCTTCGAGACCGGCTGGGGGCTGCGCCTGGCCCTGAAGGTGTTCTTCCCCTGCTGCGCGCTGCTCTTCCTGCTCTCGTTCTGGTTCGACTATCAGGGCGTGGTCCGCTCCTGCGGGGTGGCGGGCATGATCGGCTTCGGCACCAACTGGGTCGCGATCAAGATGCTCTTCTGGCCGCGCGAGCCGCGGCCCGTGTTCGGTCAGGGCCTGATCCCCAGCCAGCGCGACCAGCTGATCCAGAAGGTCGCCGACGAGGTGCTCGAGAAGCTGATCAACGAGGAGCTGATCACGCAGAAGATCGAGGAGACGCGGATCGTGCCGCGCTTCAGCGAGGCCCTGATCGCGAAGCTGCGGGTGCTGGTCCAGGAGGACGAGTTCCGCGGCGACCTGCGCGACATGGTCCTGACCTACGTCGGCCAGCTGACGGCGGACCCCAGGTTCCGCCAGCAGATCGGGGAGCGGGCCGAGCGCTCGCTCGAGGAGTTCGCCGGCTCGAGCTTCAAGAGCTGGGTGGTCAAGAAGCTCAAGCGCACCTGGCGCGCCCCCCTGCTCGAGGTCCTCAACCGCGAGATCGAGGAGCTGGACGAGACGATCGAGAGCGGCCTGGCCCAGGCAGACGGGGTGCTGACCCAGCTGCCCCTGGCGCTCGAGAAGCGGCAGGAGCAGATCGACCGCGTGCTCAGCCAAATGCTGCTCGGCATGGTGCGGGAGGTGGACCTGCGCGAGATCGTGCTGGAGCAGCTCGAGACGGTGACGGCAGAGGAGCTCGAGCAGGGCTTCCGCGAGTTCAGCGACGACAAGCTGAGCTTCATCACCCTGCTGGGCGGCTTGCTGGGCCTCGTCGGCGGGACCGTCCTGGTGTGGCCCAAGTGGAGCATGGTGGTGCTCCTGGTCCTGGCTGGCCTGATGACCCTGGTGGACGTGGTGGTGGCCCCCTGGATGCAGAGCCGCTACTGGCCGCGCTCGGGCCGCGAACCCGAGGCCGAGCCGCCCCAATCCCAGGAGGCGCCGCCTCCCGCGGAATAGTCTCCGCTCGCGCTCCGTTTCTGGGTTACACCGGCGTCCCTAGCTCCAACGAGGACCTCAGCCATGGCACTCCGCGCGCTCATGCTCGCCTTCGCGATCTCACTCTCCGGCTGCGTCGGGATCAGCACCCAATACGAGGGCAACCCGATCCAAGCCGAGGACCTGGCCAAGGTGGAGATCGGGACCACGACCCGAGCCGAGGTGCTCGAGATCTTCGGCTCGCCGCTGCGGATCGACCGGGCGGACATCACGGGCCTGGCTGAGCGGGCCCTGGCCCGCTACCAGGGCGAGAAGCTCTCGCTCGAGATCGACCCCTCGCTCTTCAACGACGTCTACATCTACGAGCGGCGCGAGATCGACCGCTTCGCGATCCTGCTGGGCTTCTTCAACTACGTGGTCTCCGACGAGCGCTCGGACCGGCTCTCGATCTTCTTCGACAAGGCGGGGAAGGTGCTGGGCCTAGGCTGGACGCCCGGGACGGAGGGGCTGTGAGCCGCGCTCGCCTCTTCCTCTCGCTGCTGGCCGCGCTCGCGCTCCTGCAGGTTGGCTGCGTGACCATGGTCCGCGTCAGCGCCGGCAACCCGATCGACCCGGCTGCGGTCGCCCGAGTCCAGAGCGGCACGCCCTTGCCTGAGGTGGTCGCCACCCTCGGCGCTCCGCTCGAGGTCCAGCGGCACGCCGACGGCAAGCTGCTCGTCTATCGCATGACCGGGCGCAACACCTTCCGCCTGGGGCTCGACGCGAGCCAGGTGCTGCGCTTCGTCGACACGACCCAGCTCGTGAGCGAGGTCGTCGGCAACGTGCGCCTCACGATCGACCGGGTCCACGCCGACGAGGATCGGCTCGTGATCTTGTTCGACCTCGAGGACCGGGTCCGGGCGGTCGGCTACCGCGGGGCCTTGGCCGACCTGGCGTCCTTCTAATGCGCCTGTTGCTCCTCCTGGTGCTCCTCGCGCAGGCGGGCTGCACGATCGGCCGCGAATACGTGGGCGGCCAGCTCGGCGAGCAGCAGCTCGAGCAGCTCGCGACGCTGCACACCAAGGCCGAGGTGCTCGAGGTCCTCGGGCCGCCCAACGACATGGGCCTCCAGCTGCGGGAGAGCGTGTTCCTCTATCGCGTTCAGCGTGAGGCGGCGGAGAACCTCAACCTCTCCTTTTTTCGCGCCTCCTTCGACTATCAGCAGATCGACCGCCGCACGGACCGCTTGATCGTGTTCTTCGACAAGGGGGGTCGGGTCACGCGCTACGGGCTGGACCTCGCGAGCGAGGAAGCCGAGGACGAGGGGAGCGGGGACGAGTAAGCTCCGGGCATGGACCCGAGCGAAATGCTGCGGCTGGTGCGCGAGGCGCGCCGCCTGCTCTACGAGGCCGGGGACGGCCCGACCCCTCCGACCTGCGCCGAGTGCGGCCAGACGCCGCCCCTCGAGGCGACCTTCTGCGTCGGCTGCGGTCACCGCCTCCGCTTCCCCTGCCCCGAGTGCGAGCGGCTCTGCCGCACGGGGCAGGCGCACTGCGCTCACTGCGGTCACGCGCTGACGGCCGAGGTCGTCGCCGGCACGCTCACGACCCTCGCCGAGCAGGCGGAGGAGGAGCGTCGCCGCCGCGAGGAGGACCTCCTCCGCGACTACGAGAAGACGCGGGTCCTCGAGGAGGGGCGGGTGCGTCACCTCCTGGGCACTCGCCGCGACGACGGCCGCCAGGAGTTCGTCAAGGTGGCCTACAGCGGCCCTGGCCGGCGTCTGCTGAGCAACGAGCTGGCCATGCTCGAGCGGGTCGGCGAGCACCCGGGCGTGGTCAAGCTGCTCCGCCAGCGGAGCAGCGAGGAGCAGCTGGTGGCGGTGTTCGAGCACGTCCCCAGCGAGGGCATGCGCTTCCCGGTGGCGATCCCGCGGCTGCTGCGGATCACCTCTTCCCTGCTCTCGACCCTGGCGCACGTCCACGCGCAGGGCGTAGTCCACGCGGACCTCAAGCCCGCGCACGTGATGCTGCCCGAGGGCGCGGACGACCGCCCGGTCCTGATCGACTGGAACGTGAGCCAGGAGCCGGGGCCCAGTCGCTTCGAGGCCTTCACGCCGATGTTCGCGGCGCCGGAGCAGATCGTGGGCGACCACCTCGACCACCGGGTCGACCTCTACGCGGTCGGGGTGATCCTCTACCTGCTCTTCACCCACGACCGCTTCCCGGCGGTCCTCGAGGAGGCCAGCGAGCACGAGCCGATGCGCCAGGTGCTGCAGGCCAAGAAGGCCATGAACCGCGCGTATCTGTCGGAGGCGACGGTCTACAAGGGCAAGCTGGCCTCGCTGCAGCAGCAGGACCAGGTCCAGCAGCTCGCGCCCTCCAGCGGCAGCGGCCTCGAGGAGCGCCGGGTGCTCGGCGCGAAGTACCTGTTCAGCTCCGAGCTCGCCCGGACGCAAGACGTGAACGCCGAGATCCGCGTCACGGGGGACGTGCTGAAGATCGTGCAGCGCGCGACGGCGGTGGACCCCGACGACCGCTACCCGGACGCGGCGGCCATGCAGGCCGCCGTCGACGACATCCTGACGCGCTTGGAGGCCTGAGGTGCTGAGTCGCGAGATCGAGGCCGCCCTCGCCGAGCACCGCCGGACGGGCTTCCTCTACAACCCCCTGAGCGACCTGCGTCGCTTGAGCACCTTCCAGGTCGGCCTCCCCACCTGGATCGGCCAGCGCTCCGAGGGCAGCTTCGAGCTCGTCCGCGAGGCGGGAGGCGAGGTCGCCCTCGAGCTCTTGCTCAACGAGCTGCGGGTCGTTCAATCCGTCGACGACCCCAGCCTGCCCCGCCTGCTCTGGACGGCCCGAACCGGAGCGGAGGGTCTCAAGGTCGGCTACGCCTGGCGCGCGGTGCACAAGCTGACCTACCCCTTGGATCTGCGTTGGTTGCTGCGCAGCTTCATCGCCCTGGCGAAGTCGGTGGCCGTGCTGCACCGCGCCAACCTCCTCCACGCCGACCTCAAGCCCGAGGCCGTCTCCTGGGCAGAGGATCCGCAACAGACCTTGCTCTGGGACCTCCGCATGGCCCAGGCGCCGGGCCCCCGCGCCTACGAGGCCTTCTCGGCCCGCTTCGCCGCGCCGGAGCAGGTCGCGGGAGGCGAGCTCAGCCCCTCGAGCGACGTCTACGCCCTGGGCGTAATGCTCTACTCGCTCTTCATCCGCGATCGCTTCCCCGCGATCCTGCTCCCCAAGGGCGGCGGCGCTGGGCCGCCCTCCAAGATCGGCCCCCGGCAAGCGGCCCTCAGCGCGGACAGCGTGGTCTGCCTCTTCGACGAGGACGAGGGCACCGACTTCGGCCCCGACGTGTTCAGGGCCAACAACGTAGGCCCCCCGATCCCCATGCAAATGGCCATGCCCAAGCCGCGGGGGCCCGCCGCCCCCCGCTCGAGCAGCGACCGCCAAGCGATCCTCGGCGCCAAGATCCTGTTCGCCCTCGAGCTCGACCGCGTGCTCCAGCGCACCCTCGACATCGGCCTCGCCAAGGAGCTCCTCGCCGTCATCGAGCGCGCCACCGCCCAGAAGCCCGCCGAGCGCTACCAAGACGCCGCCGCCTTCGCCGAGGCCCTCGCCAAGCTCCTGGTTCGAACCGAAGGCTAGCCGCCACCAAGGTCCTCGGGGGACACGTGGCCCTCTCCCCCCCCTCCCCCCCCTCCCCAAGGAAAGGGGGGAGAAGGCCGCGAGCCCCGGCCGG